>JBKHIL010000221.1:0-3972 GCA_046538645.1 Desulfovermiculus sp. | reverse complement strand
ATTCCAACTTCCACCATATTGCCGTGGACGGAGGATCAAACACCCTGGTTCACCGCCTGGTGCACGACGCCTACACCGCCCTGCAGGCCGGAAAGCAGCCGGAAGTACCCAGCTACCCGGACATCAAGATGGCCCTGGAAGCGGAAAAGGAGTACGTGGACTCTCCTGAATTTGCCCAGGACAAAGAATACTGGAACACAGTCTTTGAAACCATGCCCGAGCCTTTGGACCTGGCCGGCCGTCCGGCTTCCGGATCTTTCAAGCTGGAAACCCTGACCCAGAAGCTCAGGCCCGCAACCCAGAAATCACTGCTTGAGTTCTGCGCCCGAGAGAAGGTTTCTCCTTTTCGCGTGGTCCTGGCCGCCCTGGGCATCGTCCTCTCCCGCACCCTGCGCCGGGAGGATCTGGTTCTGGGTACGGCCACAGCCAACAGGCATCCCCGGGAACTGCACGATGCAGTGGGCATGTTCGTCAGCACCCTGGGCCTGCGCCTGCAGGTTGATCCCGGGGCCTCGTTTACAGACATGATCAACCTGGCCAGCCGGACCATCCGCCAGGCCGTAGCCCACGAGCGCTACCCATATGATGCCCTGACCAGCGATCTGCGCAGCCGGACCGGAGAGGCCAGTGATCTCATCGCCTGTACCTTGGTCGAGGTAGTTCAAAAGCCCCTGCCGGACAATGCCCAGTACCTCATCCATTCCTGGGGCGAGTCCCTTATCTCCCTGGCTGTTTTTTTCCGTTACCCGCACAAGGACTCCCCGGCCGGCACCCCCATGGAGTTTTTCTTCGCCTTTCACCAGGAGCTCTTTGAGCCCTGGAGGATTGAACAGCTGGGGCGGCATATCCAGAATGTCATTTATCGAGGCATTCAGAGCCCTGAGACCCCGGTATCCGGAATCGATATCCTGGATGCAGAGGAAAAGGACCGCATCATGCACCAGTTCAACCAGAACACAGGGGACTGGGAAACCGAGACCACGGTCCAGGCCTGCATCCAGGCTCAGGCCAGGCGCTTTCCCGGGCATACGGCCGTGGTCTATCGGGGAAAGTCCCTGACCTACGCTGATCTGGAGGCTCAAGCCAACTCCCTGGCCCGCACTCTGCAGGCCAATGGGGCCGGTCCGGACACTGTGGTCGGCCTGCTGGCAGACCGTTCCCTGGAGGTCATCGTCAGTCAGCTGGGAATCTTAAAAAGCGGGGCCGCCTTTATGCCTATTGATCCGGAATATCCCCAGTCCCGGATCCGCTTTATGCTCCAAGATATCCAGGCCCCGATCATCCTGACTCAGCCCAGATTCATGGATGGTTTAGATTTCGGCCCAACCACTGTGCTGAATATGGACGACCCTGATATCTTTGCCCCGGAGCCTTCGCCCCTGACGTGCCAGAGCAACGGCCGGAATTTGTGCGCTGTGATCTACACCTCAGGCTCCACCGGCCAACCTAAGGGAGTCCTCCTGGAGCACAGCAGCCTGGTCAACGTCATTCAGGCCACGATCAGAGATCAGGGCATCACCTCCAAGGACCGCATCGCCAAGCATGCCAGCTTTTCTTTTGATGCCAGTATCTTGGAGGTGTTTACAGCCCTGATGGCCGGGGCCCAGCTGCACGTCATCCCTGAGGAAATCCGCCTCTCTTTGAGCCATCTCAACGAGTATTTCCAGGCCCGGGGCATCACCTGGACTCTGCTCACCACCCAGCTGGGCGAGCAGTTCATGGAGTTCATGGACAACTCTTCCTTACGCATCCTGTGTGTGGGCGGGGAGAAGCTGCGGACATTTAAGCCCAGAAACTATCAGCTCATCAACTGCTATGGCCCCACAGAATGCGCCGTATACGTCACCAGCCACCCTGTCAGCCAGGAGGCGGACAATATCCCCATCGGCCGGCCGGTGGCTAACTGCCGGATATCCATCTTGGACAAACATGACAATCCCCAGCCCGTTGGGGCTCCCGGAGAGCTGTGCATCTCTGGCCCCTGTGTGGGCCGCGGCTATCACAACCGTCCGGAAAAGACAGCTGCCAGCTTTGTCCCGGACCCTTTCTATCCAGACCAGGTCATGTACCGCACCGGGGATCTGGCCGCCTGGAACCCGCAGGGAGAGGTCCTTCACCTGGGGCGCATGGACCGTCAGGTCAAGATGCGCGGTTTCCGCATCGAACTGGGGGAAATCGAAAACGCCATGCTCCTCTTAGAGGGGGTTTCCCAGGCCGCGGTCAGGGATTTTACAGACAGCGCCGGACACGTCTTTCTGTGCGCCTACTTTGCCGCAGCCGGAGAGATACATGCGGACACAGTCCGGGAGCATTTGCAAAAACAGGTTCCGGAATTCATGGTCCCGGCCTATATCCTTTCCGTGCCGGACATGCCGGTAAATCCCAGCGGCAAGATCGACCGCGATAAACTGCCCCGGCCGGAGGAGCGGGAAGCTGACAAGAAAGAATACGCGGCCCCGGAGACTGAAATGGAAAAGGCCCTGGCCGGTATTTGGGCCCAAATCCTGGAACGCTCTGATCCCGGAGCTGAAGCAGATTTTTTTGAAAACGGAGGCGACTCGCTGCGGGCCGTGGCCCTGCAGCTGACCATCTCCAGGGATCTGGGACAGGAGGTGGAGCTCTCCAGTATATTTGAACACCCAACTCCCCGGGCCCTGGCATCCTTTCTGGAATCCGGCCCCTCCAAGGCAGGAGAATCCATCCCCAGAGCTGAAGCAGCTGAAGTATACCCGGCCACCCTCTCCCAGCAGCAGCTCTTTCTCCTGCACCGTATGCCGGGCATAGGCACAGCCTATAACATACCCCTGTGTCTGTGCCTGCGTGGCAGCCTGGACCGGGCCAGACTCTCAAAGGCCCTTCAAACCCTGGTCCAAAGGCATGAGGCCCTGCGCACAGGCTTTGAGTTTCAAGACGGCCGCTGCGTGCAGCGCATTGCAGACAGTGCCTTTCTCAAGCTGGATTTTGAACATAGCTCAAGCACCAATCCCCAGAAGTTCGCTCAAGGCTTTATCCGTCCCTTTGACCTGGAAAATCCGCCCCTGATGCGCACCAAGCTGATCAGCCACGACTCAGATCTCCACTGGCTGCTCCTTGATTTCCAGCACATCGTCTGCGATGGGGTCTCAGTGGGCATCCTGCTCCAGGAACTCATGGACCTGTATGCAGGAAAGGAGCTTGAGCCTCTCCCCATCCAGCATAAAGACTTCGCGGCCTGGGAGGCCGGCCGGCTGCAAGAGAACCGCCGCAGGCACGAACAGTTCTGGATGGATCTCTTCGCCTCCCCCCCGGAAAGCGAACTGCCCACTGACACACCCCGCTCCAACCAGACCTCATTTGCCGGGGATCTCTACCATCACCTCCTGGACCCTGAGCTGACCAGCTCCCTGCGCGCCCTGGCCCGGCAATACGGGGCCACCCTGCATCAGATCTTCCTGGCCGGACTGGCCGTGCTCCTTGGGCGCTGGGCAGACCAGGAGGATATCTGTCTGGGCACCAGTATGAGCGGACGGGAACGTCTGGAAACCGCGCACCTGGTAGGCATGTTCGTGCGCACCCTGCCCACCCGGCTTGAACCTGCGCGGGATAAGAGCTTTGCCAGTCTCCTGGCCGAGGCCAGACAGCAGATGCACGACATCCAGGAGCACGCAGAGTACCCGATCAGCTCTTTGTACGAAAAACTGGGCGCAAACCGCGGACCGGGCCGCCATCCCCTGTTCGACGTCAATTTTGTCATGCGCAACACGGGCCTGAAATCCAGTTTCCAGTCCGGGGACATCCAGGCCGAGCTGGACTATCTGCCCACGCACACCGCCAAGTTCGACCTCTCCTTTGCTGCCCAGGAACATGGGTCGTCCCTGGCCCTGGAGGTGGATTTCCGTACCGACCTCTACCAGCGGGATACAGTGGCCCGCATGGTCGGGCACCTGCTGCGCATCCTGTCCGCAGCAGCCAAGGATCCGGAGCAGCCTCTGA
>JBKHIL010000220.1:0-3975 GCA_046538645.1 Desulfovermiculus sp. | reverse complement strand
TCCTAAGGGCCGGAGATTTTTAAAAAGACTGTAAGAGGCTGGGTCTTTAAGAGGGCCAGTCCTTGGAGCCAGCCCTCTCAGCATGGGACCGGGCCTAAAGGTTTGTCATGGAAAAAGAACTGAAAAAAATACTTATCGTGGCCGGAGGACTGAGCCTTTTCGTGGTCCTGCTCACCCTGTCCATGCCTTTTAATATGATCATGCTCTTCCGCTGGGTCATCCCCAGCGAGAGCATCTCCAGCATCAAGGTCATCGCCTCTGCCGCCCTGGCCGGGCTGCTGTTCATGACCGTATTTGATGTCCTGCGCTTTGCCCTGTTGCGCAGGTTTGCCCTGTACCTGAACAATACTCTGGGAGAAAAGATCCTCCTGGGCATGTTCAAGGACCGCGCCAAACAGCAAAGAGGAGAGCACTCCTCGGCTATGAACGATCTGTCCAGGGTACGTTCCTTTCTGACCTCCCCCACCTCCACCGCCTTTCTGGATACCATGATCTCGCCCCTGCAGCTGGCCATTGTCTTTTTCATCAGCCCGCTCATGGGCGTATTGGCCCTTCTCTGCATCCTGATTATCCTGGGCACCAAGTTTTTGGGCCGCAAGGGGACACGGGAACTTCTGCGCAGCGCCAACCAGCGCTTTGCCCGGGCCAACGCCTTTGCCCAGGAATGCGTTTACAACTCCCAGGCCGTGCAGGCCATGGGCATGCAGCCTCAAGTCATCTCCAGATGGCGGTCCATGCAGGATGAGATGGTCCGCGACCAGACCGAAGCCAGTGAAAAGGCCGGTATCCACTCGGCCTCCACCAAGTCCATGGGCTGGATCATGCAGGTTTTGCTCATGGGGGTCGGTTTTTCCCTGATCCTCTCCGGACAGCTGGACAGCGGCTTCGCCATTATCGCGGTCATCATCGCCGGCCGGGTGATCATGCCCATGCAGATGGTGGTCAACGGCTGGGAAGAATATCAAAACGCCAGGGATGCCTTTGCCCGGCTCAAAGAGTTTTTGTCCGAACTGCGATCCCAGGAGGAAGAGACCAAGCTGGAACTGCCCAGACCCGAAGGCCGGCTCAAGGCGGAGTCCCTGGTCTATGGACTGGGGGGCAAACCGATTATCAAAGGCATCTCCTTTGACCTGGAACCAGGCAGCACCCTGGGTCTGATCGGTCCCAGCGGCGCGGGCAAGACCACTCTGGCCCGCCTGCTTACCGGCGCAGTCCGGCCCCAAAGCGGTGTGCTCCGCCTGGACGGCGCGGACATGCACCAATGGGATCAGGACCGGCTGGGGCCGTTTGTCGGTTACCTGCCCCAGGAAGTTGAGCTCTTTGCCGGAAGCATTGGCCAGAACATTGCCCGGTTCCAGGAAGCAGAGCAAGAACTGGTGGAAAAGGCGGCTGCTCTGGCCGGTGTGCATGAGACCATTGTGAAACTGCCGGATGGATACGATACTGTCCTGGAGGAGCAGGGCCTGAATCTTCCCGGTGGCCTGCGGCAGCGAATCGGCGTGGCCCGGGCCCTGTTCGGCGATCCCCGGCTGATTATCCTGGATGAACCCGATGCCAGCCTGGACCAGGCCGGACTGCAGGCCCTGCAGGATATTATCCACAAAGCTAAAGAACAGAAAATCACTCTGATCCTGGTAACTCACAGGCAAAAACTCCTCTTGTACACAGACAAGCTCTTGATGCTCAAAAGCGGCCAGGTCAGCCTGTACGGCCCGAGCAAGCAGGTACTGCAGAAGCTGCTGCCGCAGGCTCAGAAGAAGTAGTCACGTTTGGGGGTTGGGCGTGTGGGAGTGGGCGAAGTTTGGAAGTTAAGGAGATTATATGGGATGGTCGTTTATTCATAGACACAAATACATGGTAGAAAACGATGCGTAAATACATAGCCAGATTTCTGCCGCACATAGGCTGCGCCTTTTTCTTCAGCATGTTCATCAATGTGCTGCAGCTCTCGTATCTGCTCTACCTGCGTCTGCTGTTTGACAAGGTCATGACCAGCCGCAGCGGAGAGACCCTTTTCTATCTGACTGCTGCTGTGATCGCGGCCTATGTGGTCATGGGCGTGCTGGAGGTCATCAGATCAAAGCTCCTGGTCCGGGTGGGAGTCAAATTCGACCAGGTGGTGGCCGGCCGGGTCTTCGGCCAGATGCTCGACAACTCGGTTCAGGCCGGTTCGGCCAAACACACCCAGGGCCTGAAGGACTTAAACAGCATCCGCAACTTCTTCGGAGGCACAGGCATCTTCGCCTTTTTCGATACCCCCTGGGTCCCGGTCTATCTGGCCCTCATTTTCATGTTTCATTCCTGGCTGGGGTATATCGCCTGCGCCGGGGCCCTGGTTCTCCTGCTTTTAGTCCTGGCCCAGGAGATCCTGACAGCCCGGATGCGAAACAGGCATGCCCAGTCCTCGATGAGTACGGATCAATTTTTAACCTCCACCATGCGCAACTCCCAGAGCGTCCACGCCATGGGCATGCTCCCGGCCTTGAGCCGGCTGTGGAGACATTACAATACCCGGGATGTATATTACGAAGACAAACTCGCCGCCCGGACAGGTTTCTTTCAGAGCCTGGCCAAACTGACCCAAATGCTCACCGTAGTCATTATCATGTCCACCGGGGCCTATCTGGTGGTCATCCACGAAGCCACCATTGGGACCATGGTTGCAGCCTCCATGATCATGAGCCGGGCCCTGGCTCCGATACTTATGCTGGGCAACGCCTGGAAGAGCCTGGTGGAGGCCAGGCTTGCCTACACTCGGCTCAACGAGCTCATGGATGTCTCCGGGGAGGAGTCAAGACAGGCTGTACCCCTGACTGCCGATCAATTTGAAGCGTCCGGGATCACCCACAGCATTCATGGTCATCACGTGCTCCAGGATATCAGCTTCCGGGTAAACCCGGGAGAAGTCCTGGCGGTCATTGGTCCCAGCGGAGCGGGAAAATCCACCCTGGCCCGGGTCCTGCTCGGCCTGTGGAAGCCGGATTCCGGACAAATCCGCCTTGGCCAGGGTGAAATCGCTGATCTGGACCGGGCCGAACTGGGGAGCAAAACAGGCTACCTGCCCCAGGAAGTGGAGCTTTTTTCCGGGACAGTGGCTGAAAACATCGCCCGCCTGGGTCCTGTGGACTCCGGGGCAGTGGTGGAAGCTGCTATGCAGGCCGGGGCGCATCAGATGATTCTCGGCCTGCCGCAGGGCTATGACACCCCCATCGGGCAGGGAGGCATCGCCCTCCCCGGAGGCCAGAAGCAGCGCATAGCCCTGGCCCGGGCTTTATACGGCAACCCCTGGCTCATTGTCCTGGATGAGCCTGACTCCCACCTGGACCAGCCGGGCCGGGAGGCCTTAAAGCGCCTGCTGGACAAGCTCAAAGAACAGGGCCGCTTTCTGATTCTCATTTCCCACAACCAGGAACTGTCAAACCTGGCTGACAAGGCCTTGGAACTGCGAAACGGCCTGATGGCGGCAGCTCAGCCCCCGGCAAAAGCGGGCCTGGAATCTTGACCCAGCTTCGAATTTTGAACCTATTGAAAAATATGCACATGAGGAACTCTTATGGCCAATGAGCACAAGGCCCTGGAATCTGCTTCCCGGGAGTCTGAAAAGGTCAAACTTCCCACCTCTTCCCGCAGGGTGATCATCGTGGGCCTGATCTTTGTGGCTCTTCTCTTTGGCGGGCTTGGCACCTGGGCCGCGACAGCCAAGCTGCAGGGAGCGGTCATCGCCACCGGAGAGATCATTGTCGAGTCTTACCGCAAACAGGTCCAACACCAAGAGGGTGGAACTATCGATAAAATACTTGTCCGGGAGGGGGATCTCGTGGAAAAAGGAGATGTTCTGGTGCGCATGGACGGAGAAAGAGTCCGGGCCGAACGAAACCTTTACCGGGGTCAGATGGATGCTATGCTGGCTCGCCAGGCCCGGCTCAGGGCGGAAAAAGACCGGGAATCGTCGATTTCCTGGCCCAAGAGCCTTGT
>JBKHIL010000219.1:0-3975 GCA_046538645.1 Desulfovermiculus sp. | reverse complement strand
ATCCAGGGCGTCGATCACCTTTTCCACCCACCCGGCCTCCTCTACCCCCTGGTCGCTGACCAAAAGAACCCTTTTGGCCCCGTTGCGCCGGGCGCATGGCCCCACATAGGCCAGGCAGTCCTGGCCGAAAATGATTTCCGGAATAGCGAACTTGGTGACATTCATGCCCAACCCCGGATTTTTGGAATTTGTTTCAGATATGGTCTCCATAACTGCCCCCCCCTCTGCTGCCCTCTGTCCTCTGCCCTCCCAATCATCCAATCTCTTCTCCCCGATTCCTCAACATCCCAACCCCCAATCCGCAATTCGCAATTCAAAACCTCTCGCCCCTTGCCATCTCCAAATCAAAGGTTTACCCTGGCCTCAACTTAAAACCAGCAAAGGATATCACAGACAGCAATGGCTCGAAAACGGAAAAAAAAGCCCCAGATCACTCCCGGCCGCATCTTGGACATTGTCAAAAAACGCGAGTCCCCGGTCAAGCTCAGGGACATCTTCAAGGAGCTCCGTCCGGGGAGCGAGGACCGGGAGCGGATTCACTCCATCCTGGAAACCCTGGTGACCCAGGGAAAACTCATCAGCCTGGGCCGCGGCAAGGCTTTCGGCCTGCCGGAGCGCATGTCCCTGGTCCGGGGAACCCTGGAGATGATCTCCTCCGGGGCAGGATTTGTCCTCACCGACGATCAGCGGCGCAAAGACATCTTTGTCTCGCCTTCCAACCTCGGCGAGGCCTGGCCCGGAGATCGGGTGGTGGTGGCCCTGCTTCCCCAGCGCAAGGGGAGAAATCCCGAAGGCCGCATAGTGCGCATCCTGGAACGCCGGATGCAGGAAGTTCCGGTGGTCCTGCACAAGAAAATGAAGCCTGATCTTTTCTGGGCCCAGCCCATGGATCCGGAATTACGCATCAATTTTCTGGTCCAGGTCGCAGACCTGCCCACCCGGCCCGGAATTGGAGAGGTAGTGGTACTCACTCCTGAGGAACGCCTGGATCAGGACTTGTGGCAGGGACAGGCCAACCGGCATCTGGGACCCGAGACTGAGATCACGGTCCAGGAAGCAGTGGTCAAGCTCAATCACCACATTCCATCCTCCTTTCCCCCGGAAGCCGAAAGTCAGGCCGAAAATCTTCCCCAGGACCCGGGGCCGGAGGATATGCAGGCCCGCACCGATCTTACGGATCTTCCCTTTGTGACCATTGACGGAGCCGCGGCCAAGGATTTTGACGACGCTGTCTGCGTTATGACCACTGATCAGGGAACCAATCTTCTGGTGGCTATTGCCGATGTGAGCCATTATGTACCCATCGGTTCCCCTTTGGACCGCGAAGCGCGGCTCCGGGGCAACTCCTATTATTTTCCTCAATCCGTGGTACCCATGTTCCCCCAGGCCCTGTCCACCGGTCTGTGCAGCCTGAACCCCCAGGTGCCCAGGCTGGCCATGGTTGTGGACATGACCTTCTCTGCCCAGGGCAAGCGGCAAAAGGCCAAAATGTATCCTGCAGTCATTCGCAGTCAGGCCAGATTGACCTATTCCCAGGTCAAAGAGGCGGTGCTGGACGAAAATCCGGCCGCTCAGGAACAGATCCGGTCCGTCATGCCCATGCTCAAACAGGCCCTTTCCCTGGCCCGGGTACTGTCCACCAGACGCCGGGAGCGCGGCTCTTTGGACTTTGATCTGCCCGAACCCGAGATCCTGTTTACTCTGCAGGGAGAGGCCCGGGACATCAGGCCTCGGGCCAGGCATTTCGGGCATCAAATCATTGAGGAATTCATGATCGCGGCCAACGAGGCAGTGGCTGAGTTTCTGCAGGAGCAGGAAAAAGCCACAGTCTATCGCATCCATCCTGAACCGGATCCGGAAAAGCTGAACAACCTGTTCTCTCTGCTCCGTTCCACTCAATTAGCTCATGAGCTCCCAGCAGATACTGATATCCAGAGCCTGCAATCCCTGTTGACTTCAGCAGAGGGCAGTGATCTGGAGTTTCTTGTCAACCGGCTTCTGCTGCGGACAATGATGCAAGCCTCCTACAGCCCGGACAACCAGGGGCATTTCGGCCTGGGATCGAACTGCTATACCCACTTCACCTCCCCCATCCGCCGCTATGCAGACCTCATTGTGCACCGCAGTTTGAAATCTGCCCTGGAGCCGGATATCCCCCCGGGACACGGCCGGAAAGGGCTGCGCAAGCTCTGCCTGCACATCAGCCATACAGAGCGCACTGCCATGCAGGCTGAACGGGAGATCCTCAAACGGATGACCATTCTCTTTCTCCAGGACAAGATCGGGGAGGAGTTCACCGGACTGATCAACGGAGTGAACGACTTTGGATTCTGGGTGGAACTCAAAGAGGTCATGGCTGAAGGACTGGTCCGGCTGTCGACAATCACAGACGACTATTACCAGTACCTGCCCAAAGAACACAAGCTGTTAGGCCAGCACACCGGGCGAACTTTCACCCTGGGCCAGAAGGTCAGCGTTTCTCTGTCCAATGTCAGCCTCAAACGCTTGGAAATCGATTTTGAGCTGATATAAATTTTTGGCCCCTGTGACCAGGTCACAGGGGCCAAAAATTTATTATTATTTTCCGATGCAGAATTTTGAGAAAATCCGCTCCAGGATATCCTCGGTGGAAACCTCCCCGGTGATCTCTCCCAGCCCGCTCACCGCGTCCTGCACCGGAACAAGAATGACGTCTGCCGGCATACCGGAATCCAGGGCCTGAGAGGCTTCATCCAGAGACTTCATCACCCGGTCCAGGAGATCCCGCTGCCTGAGATTGGGAACCAATTCATGACCGCTGGGCTCTGGGGCTCGGCCCACAATCCTGTCTCTTATGGCCTGAACCAAACTGTCCATTCCCTGTCCGGTACTGGCCGATACCCCGATCCAGGCAAACCCTTGCCTGGCCAGCCAGTCTTCCGGACGATCCCGGGCCTGGGGCAAATCCTGCTTATTGGCCACGGCCAAAACCTTGTCCGGTCCCAGGCGCAGGGCCGCTTCCCGCACTTCCTGGTCCAATTCCTGAGAGTGGTCAAAGACCAGGCAGACCAGATCGGCTCGAAGCATGAGATCTTCTCCCTGTTCCAAGCCGGCCCGCTCCACCTCATCTTGGGTCTGGCGTAAGCCGGCTGTATCCACCAGCCGAATCGGCAAACCGTTCAGGTTGATGCCTTCTTCCAGATAATCCCGGGTCGTTCCGGGAATGGGGGTGACAATAGCCCGGTTACGGCCCAACAAGGCATTGAGCAGGCTGGATTTTCCGGCATTCACCCGCCCGGCCAGAACCACCAGGGCCCCCTCCCGGTAGCACCTGTAGCGTTTGGCCGCTTCCAATAACTTCCCAACCGTCTCCTGGGTGCTCTTCAAACCAGAAGCCAGAACACGCCTGTACCTGTCCTCTTCGTTCTCTTCGGCCTCCGTCTCCTCCGGAAAATCCATTTCAGCCATAATGCTGGCCAGCAAGTCCTGCAGCCCGTCTCGCAACTGGATAATCACTTCTTTGAGCCGCCCCTCAAGTTTGACCCCGGCCATACTCATCCCGATCTGAGAATCGGAATCCACCATCTCGGCTACTGCCTCAGCCTGACTTAAGTCCATGCGTCCATTGACAAAGGCCCGCAGTGTGAACTCTCCCGGTCCGGCCAGCCTGGCCCCCTGGTTGAGGACTGTCTCCAGCACGGTCTGGACTACTGCCGGTCCGCCGTGGCAGTTGATCTCCACCACATCCTGCCCGGTATATGAGGCTGGAGCCGGCATAAAGCTCAGCAGAACCTCGTCCACCCGAGCCCCTTCACCATCCACAACCCAGCCATGGTGCAGGACATGGGAGGCAAAGCCCGGAAACTCAGGCCTGGCCGAGACAAACAGGGACTCGCCAATAGGCCGGCTCCCAGGCCCGCTGATGCGGACAATGCCGATTCCTCCCCGGCCCAGGGGGGTGGCGATAGCAGCGATGGTGTCCTTGATATTCATCTT
>JBKHIL010000218.1:0-3977 GCA_046538645.1 Desulfovermiculus sp. | reverse complement strand
TCTGTTCGAACTGCCTGATCAAAGATGCTGGCTTGAGACATGATTTTCCTCCATACCCCCTGGTAAGTTGAAATATATCAGCAGATCTAAGGATCTGCTGCTTGAAAACACGGTATACGCGGGCGGTAAACGGACTGTGATGTTCTTATTTCGAACCGTACCGCTTAAAACAAATACATCTACTCTGAGCTGAGTGAATCTGTCAAGAATGAATATCGAATCATTTAACCCGGCCAAACCCTTCTTGACTCTTGGCCTCTGGGTATTAAATTTTACAATGTGCCGCGAAGAGTAAAAATGCAAATGAGTTGTCAGGCTCCGGTATGCGAATCCGGGGACATAAAATTTGCTTGCGGTGAATACTATTTGGGAAAAGGGGATGTGCTATGAGTGTGGCCTACAAGGATTACTACCAAACACTGGGGGTATCCAGGGATGCCTCCCAGGAAGAGATCTCCAAGGCTTTTAAGAAACTGGCCAGAAAATACCATCCGGACCTCAACCCCAATGATCAAGAGGCAGAACAGAAGTTCAAAGAAGTAAATGAAGCCTATGAGGTGCTCAAGGATCCGGAGAAACGCAAGCGCTATGATCATCTGGGTGCAGATTGGGAGCATGGCCAGAATTTCGAGCCTCCGCCCGGTTATGAAAATGTCCGCTTCACCTTTGGCGGAGGGCCAGGAGGCGGAGCCCAGTTCGGAAGCGGATTCAGCGACTTTTTTGAAACCATATTCGGTGATCTCTTTGGCCAGGGCGGTGGTGGAGCCAGATTTCAGCGCTCCCAGGGTGGTTTTGGCGCCGGGGCCGGACCTTTTGCCGGAGCCGGGTTTTCTGAGCGAGATTTTGCCGCCAAAGGACAGAATGCAGAGACCACCCTGGAGCTTTCTTTGGAAGAAGCCTATCAGGGGGGGCACAAGAAAATCACCCTGCAGGAGCAGACCGCGGGCCCGGATGGACGGCCGCACGTTCAAAACAAGACTCTGGATGTAAATATACCGCCGGGCGTCACTGATGGATCCAAGATTCGCTTAAGCGGCCAGGGCAGCCCGGGCCGAAGCGGAGGACCGGCCGGAGATCTGTATCTCAAGGTCCGGCTCTTGCCGCATTCCCAATTCCGGGTGGACGGCCACAATATAATCTACGACCTCCCGGTAGCCCCATGGGAGGCTGCCCTGGGTACGAAAGTATCCGTACCAACCCTGGAAGGCCGGGTGGAAATGAAGATTCCGCCCGGAACCAGTGGAGGTCAGAAACTGCGACTGCGGGGCAAGGGCCTTGGCCGGGGAAGCAAAAAAGGTGACCAATTGGTGCAGGTGATGGTCAAGGTGCCCAAACACCTCAGTGAAAAAGAAAAAGAGCTCTTTGAGCAACTGGCTGCTGAGTCCAGTTTTCAGCCCAGGTCATAAAATAATTTTTTTGGGGCGCTTTGCCCCAAAAAAAAGGAGGACATATATGGATTTGAACAAGTTCACACAAAAATCGCAGGAAGCGCTGTCAGAAGCGCAGAATATAGCCACCAGGTACAATAACCAGCAGGTGGAAGTTGAACACCTGGCCCTGTCCCTGGTCGAACAGGAGGGGCTGGTCAGTGATTTGCTCCAGCGCGGCGGCGTGGATATCAAAAACTACAAGGATGCAATAATCGCTGAAGTGAAGAAAATTCCCCAGGTCAGCGGGCCGGGATCCCAGCCGGGCCAAGTCTATGTCACCCAGCGCTTAAATTCTCTGTTGGTCAAGGCCCAGGACCTGGCCAAAAAGATGCAGGACGAATACGTGAGCGTTGAGCACCTGTTCTTAAGCCTGCTGGAAGAGCCGCAGTCCACAGGAGTGGGCCGGGTCAATCGCCAGTTCCGGATAGATAAGGACAAGATACTTTCTCTGCTCACCGAGGTCCGCGGCCACCAGCGGGTGACCTCTGCCAATCCGGAAGGGACGTATGATTCATTGAAGAAGTACGGCCGGGATCTGGTGGAAGAGGCCAGAAAGGGCAAGCTGGATCCGGTCATCGGCCGGGACGGTGAGATCCGGCGGGTGATCCGCATTTTGAGCCGGCGGACCAAAAACAACCCCGTGCTCATAGGTGAAGCCGGCGTGGGCAAGACAGCTGTTGCCGAAGGTCTGGCCCAGCGCATCGTCAAGCAGGACGTGCCCGAGGGCTTGAAGGACAAGACCATATTTGCCCTGGATCTGGGGGCCTTGATCGCCGGAGCCAAGTATCGCGGAGAGTTTGAGGAACGTTTAAAAGCGGTCCTCAAGGAGATCCAGGAGTCCGAGGGCCGGGTACTCATGTTCGTAGACGAGATGCATACCATAGTTGGTGCAGGCAAAACCGAAGGCTCCATGGATGCCGGCAACCTGCTCAAACCCATGCTGGCCAGGGGTGAGCTGCATTGCATCGGGGCCACCACGCTGGATGAATACCGCAAGAATATTGAAAAGGACCCGGCCCTGGAACGCCGCTTCCAGCCGGTTATAATTTCTGAGCCGACGCTGGAGGATTCCATCTCCATTCTGCGCGGACTTCGGGAACGCTTTGAGGTCCATCACGGAGTACGGATTAGCGACTCGGCTCTGGTCACCGCCGCCACCTTGTCTGACCGGTACATTACGGACCGCAATCTGCCGGACAAGGCCATTGACCTCATAGACGAGGCCGCGGCCATGATCAGAACAGAGATCGATTCTTTGCCCACTGAGCTGGACGAGACCAACCGGAGGATCATGCAGCTGGAGATCGAGCGCGAGGCCCTGCGCCGGGAGACAGACAAGGCCTCCAAGGAACGTTTGGAGAATCTGGAGAAGGAACTGGCCGAGGCCAAGGAGAATCAGTCCCAGCTCATGGCCCAGTGGGAAAAGGAGAAGAACTCCATCAAGAGCATGCAGCAGCTCAAAGAGGAGCTGGAAAAGACCAGGCTGGAAATTGAAGAAGCAGAACGCAACTATGACCTGAACCGGGTGGCTGAGCTGCGCTACGGCAAGTTGGCCGACCTGGAGCGCCAGATCAAGGAAAAAGAAGAAGCTCCGGAAGAGGGAGAGAAGCCCCAGCTGCTCAAAGAAGAGGTTGGTCCGGACGATGTGGCTGAGATCATCTCCCGCTGGACCGGCATCCCGCTTTCCAAGCTTCTGGAAGGGGAAAAGGAAAAGCTCCTGCGCCTGCCTCAGGTTCTGCACCAGCGGGTGGTGGGCCAGGACGAGGCTGTGGACGCGGTGGCCGATGCCGTACTCCGGGCCCGGGCCGGGCTCAAGGATCCCAACCGGCCCATCGGATCCTTTATCTTCCTCGGACCCACTGGAGTGGGCAAGACCGAGCTGTGCAAGACTTTGGCAGAGTCCCTGTTCGATTCCGAGGAGAACATGATCCGGCTGGACATGTCCGAGTACATGGAAAAGCATACCGTGTCCCGGATGATCGGAGCACCTCCGGGATATGTAGGTTATGAAGAGGGGGGTCAGCTCACGGAAAGGGTGCGCAGAAAGCCATATTCAGTTATCCTCCTGGACGAGATTGAAAAGGCCCACGCTGATGTGTTCAACATCCTGCTTCAGATCCTGGATGATGGACGGCTGACAGACAGTCACGGCCGGGTGGTGGATTTTAAAAACACCATCGTCATCATGACCTCCAATCTGGGTTCCCAGTTCCTCTTGGATGGAATCACAGAGCAGGGCGAACTCAAGGATGAGGCCAGAGACCAGGTCATGTCCACTCTGCGCTCTCAGTTCCGGCCGGAATTTTTGAACCGGGTGGATGAGATCGTGATGTTCACTCCCCTGCTTGTGGAGCAAATCAAGCAGGTCATCGACCTGCTCATGCAGCGCCTGGAAGGCCGCCTGGCGGAGCGCAAGATCAGTGTGCGTTTGTCTGATGCAGCCAAGGACTTTATTGCCCGGGAGGCTTATGATCCCATCTATGGAGCCAGGCCCCTGCGCCGTTACCTGCAGACCCATATCGAAAGCCCCCTGGCCAGGAAGCTCAT
>JBKHIL010000032.1:0-10203 GCA_046538645.1 Desulfovermiculus sp. | reverse complement strand
TGGCGCAAGAAGGCAAGAATCCTTTTATCCTGGATTCCAAGGCCCCGGACGGTACCTTGCAGGAATTCTTAAGCGGAGAAAACAGATACGACCTGCTGGAGCGGAGCTTCCCTGAGGAGTCCAAGGTCCTGCGAGCCCAGATTGAGCGGGATATATATGAACGGTACGAAATTCTGCGCCGAATGGCTGAGGAGGAACCAATCCGGTTTTCCACGCCTTCTTCCGAAAAAATACCCACAGGGAGCGGGCAGGAGCACGAGACAGAACAATGCGAAATCAAGGATGTTCCTGAACATGCCAGATCGGATACTGGTAATGCCTGTGACGATGGACGATCAGGAACCTAACCGGCCCGCATGAACAAAAGGGGAAGACGCCAGCGTCTTCCCCTTTTTCAAGGAGGATGCAATGCCTGGACTGTATATCGGCTCCACTTCCGGTTTTGCCGGCAAGAACCTTCTGGCCATGGCCCTGGGCTCAAAATTTCAAAAACAGGGCTACCGGATCGGGTATATGAAGCCGGTCGGTACCCTGCCCAGAGAAATGGACCATCAAATGGGGGACGAGGATGCTTTTTTCGTCCAGGATGTACTTGGTCTGAGCCAGGACCTGGAGCTGGTGACACCGGCTCTGATTACTGAGGAAATGCGCAATGAAGCTTTTACCCAGGGATGTCCCGACCTGTTGAGCAGGATAGTTTCTGCATATTCCACTTTGAGCCGGGAAGTGGATATTATGCTGGTCTGTGGCTCAGGGAGTTTTTTACATGCCGGTAAGTACTGTAATGTCGCGGGGCTGGACGTAGCTCAGTCTCTGGGAACAAAAGTCATTCTCATCGACCGCTTCATTAAGGAGTTCTACTACGACTATATTATCAGCGCCAAGGAGCTGCTGGGCCCGGATATGATCGGAGCCATGTTTAACTGTGTGCCGGAAAACAAAATGAATGAGGTGAACAGTTTGATTTCCCCTCTGTTTCAACGCAGAGATATCCACCTTTTGGGGACAATTCCTGAAGACCGGCTTTTAAACGCCATCCGGGTAGGAGACCTGGCCCAGCGCTTAGGCGGAAAAATCATCACCATGCCCGGCAAACAGGACCTTATAGTTGAAGACTTCCTCATCGGGACCATGCAGGTGGAAAATTTCATGGTCCACTTTAAAAAAAGACAAAATTCAGCCGTCCTCGTGGGTGGAGACAGATCAGACCTTCAACTCGTGGCCCTGGAAGGCAAGTGCCCCTGCCTCATTCTGACCGGAAACCTCTACCCTAATGATATCATTCTCACCCGATCTGAGGTCCTGGGAATTCCCATTATGGTGGTCCGGGAGGACACCTATTCCGTGGCCCAAAAGATGGAAAACATATTGGAAAGCAGCAAACTGCGAGATCCCAAAAAAATAGCTCATGGCGTCCAACTGGTAAATTCCATTTTGGATTACGACCGGATCATGTCCGCATTGGGCCTTGAATATTAACAAAAGAGCAAAAAGTTGTTTACTTTTTGCACGCTGATTTCAACTCCCTCTGCCTTCCGCAATACTCGTTTTCTGATCTAAAGTTGCAGCCTGCCCCCTGGAGATGGTGATCCGGGGGGCCTATATAAAAAAGCCATCTGAAAAATGAGGGAAAAGGTCCAACCCCTCTCTTGAAATACTCCCGGATATTTCGCAAACCGGTCCTTTGTTCTGCTGTCTTATATTTTGACGTCAATAATCATATGTACGCCTTCCAGTTCTAACAGCCATTTCTTGCGCCACAACCCGCTTCCATACCCTACAAGCCTGCCGTCATGGCCAACGACCCGATGGCAGGGAATAATAAGCGGCAAGGGGTTCTTGTTGTTCGCCCCGCCCACGGCCCGGGAGGCCTTTGGGTTCCCCACTCTGCGGGCGATATATCCATAGGATGCTGTGCAGCCGTAACCGATCTCACTCAAGGCGTGCCAGACTTTGAGTTGAAACCGGGTGCCTGAATAGTCCAGGGGTATATCAAACACAGTCCGCAGACCCTGCAGATATTCAAGCACCTGCTCTTGAGCCAGGTGCATATATTCAGGGACATGGCTTTCTGGCTCCTTTGGACCCTGCTCCTTGAAGCTTACTCTGCTCAGGCCGGCATCTGTTCCGGTGAACGTAATGCACCCCAGGGGCGTGTCGAATTCGAATACATAATCAGACACTGGCATATCCTTTGTGAATCAAGCTGGTGGCCGCTGCCTACGATCTGGCTGGCATGAAAACATGGCTTACCATCAGGCCCGGACATTGCAGGCCGGGTCCGCCAGTCGAGCGTCTGCGCGTGACTGGCCTACGAGTGCAGGGACTTGCCCTTCCCGCTCGGCATTGATAGTATAACCCTGAATTGATTTTGGGAAGAGAACACAGAAAAACGGTCTGCACGACTCAAACCAGGCACAGGAGGCATTATGTACACTTCGCCCAAAATGTTCCAGATCATAAGCGTAGTGGTTCTGGTTGTTTTTTGTTCCACTTTGCTGCCGGCTCCTGCTCTGCAGGCCGCCATGCTGGGAACAGATTCAGTGCTGCCCTCAAAAACCGATGCCACCCGCACTCAGCTCCAGGAACTCCTGCAACGAGATGATGTAGAACAAAGCCTGCAGGAACACGGGATCGACGTTCAGGAAGCCAGGGCCCGGGTCATGACTCTTTCTGATGCCGAACTGGAACAGATTCAGGGGAGACTGGATACTCTCCCGGCTGGTGAAGGAGCGGTCGGAGCTATTGTCGGAGGGGCGGTATTTATTTTTGTGGTCTTACTGATCACCGACATCCTTGGGTTTACCAATGTCTTTACCTTTGTCCATGGCCGTTGATCAAGTGCGCAAGAGGCATTTTGTTTTTTTGAACAGAGCCATTTGAGCTTATGCTTCGGTACCAGACATACATGTGGTCCGTGCTGTTGTGTTTTTGCCTCGGCTGTGCTCCGCATGCCCTGAATACTCGGCCTGACTGGGATTTAGGGCCGGAATCAACAAAGATTCACAACGTTCCGGCCTATACTCAAGACACACATCAGTGTGGTGCGACAGCTCTGGCTTCTCTGCTCTGCTGGTCCGGAATCCAGACCTCACCTGAAGAGCTTGAGTCACAGGTGTATGACCCAAAAAGGAAAGGCACACTGCAGAACAGCTTGCTCAGCGCAGCCAGACGGCAGGGGAGGGTCGGTTTCCAGATTCACGGCCCTCATGCATTGCAAAAAGAACTCCAGGCCGGCCATCCGGTTCTGGTCCTTTTAAACCAAGGGCTCACCTGGTGGCCGGTCTGGCATTACGCAGTCGTATGTGGATATGAAGGGCCAAACCAAAAAGTCATCATAGCCGGAGGAAAACCGAACAAGGAAGAGAGCTCCTGGTCTAAGTTTCATCGTATGTGGCAGCGGGCGGATGAATGGGGACTGCTTGTCCTCCCGCCCGATGATATGCCGGCCACAGCCTCTGCCCCGGAATGGATGCGCGCTGTCCATGGTCTGGAACTGGCCGGAAAATATGAACAGGCCTTGACAGGCTACGCAGCGGCTTTGCAACAATGGCCTTTTAATTTAGCAGCCATGATGGGCATGGCCAACAGCCTGTATGCCCTGGACCGGCTGCAAGAGGCAGAAGACATCCTGCGCCAGGCCGTCAAGTTTCATCCTGACGCAGGACCGGCCTTTAATAACCTGGCCCAGGTCCTGCTTGAACAGGGCAGGATCAAGGCCGCAGAACAGGCCATAAATACAGCCCTGGAACTGGGGGGGCCGTATACAGAATCTTTTCAGAAAACCCGCACTGCAATTCGTAACCGGGAAAAATCCAGCCAAACCCCATGACCATCTCACCTGGCCTTAACTCCTTTCCCGCGCACCATCCTGCCCCCTTGCCAGACGTCAGTCTTGAACCTATGCTCAATTTTTAAATCGTATCATTTTGGTACGTGTTGTGATTTTTCACAACACAAGGTCCCTTGTTTTTCATTCAGCAGTTTCCAGGCTCAATCGAATATGAGGAGATACCTGTTATGCCAACAGCTTCGGAAATAATCCCAGCTGCCCTGGACCTGGGCCACAGCTCTCTGGACGAACATCAATCCAAGCTCCTGCTTGCCGAATACAATATCCCGGTCAACCCGGAAAGGGTTGTCTCATCAGAAGATGGAGCAGCGGCTGCAGCTCAGGAGCTCGGCTATCCTGTGGTCTTAAAGGCCTGCGGTCCACAGCTGACGCACAAGTCAGAACAGGGTCTGGTTCATCTCAACCTGGACCGGGAGCAGGCAGTCCGGTCTGCTTACCGTTCGGCCCAGAGCAAGGCCGGACCAGCCATGCACAGTGCCCTGGTACAAAACATGCTTTCCGGACGGCGGGAATTTGTGGCCGGAATGTTCCGTGATTCTCAGTTCGGGCCGGTGATCATGTTCGGTCTGGGCGGTGTATACACTGAGGCCCTGGCCGACATCTCCTTCCGGGTCGCTCCACTCACTGCTCATGATGCCAGAGAAATGATTTACGAAATCAAATCTGCCAATCTCCTGGGATCTTTGCGCGGAGATGAGCCAGTGCATGAAGAAGAACTTATCCGCATTCTGACCGGGCTTTCCCAGCTGGCCCAGGACTGGCCTCAGGTGCATGAAATTGATATCAATCCCCTGTTAATTCAAACAAACGGAAGACCGATAGCTGTTGATGCCCTGGCTGTTCTGTCTTCGGACCAGGAAGACAAAGACCGGTTGCAGCCGGTTCCTCCCTCGGCTTTGGTCCCACTGTTTTCCCCTTCCACACTCGCATTTGTCGGGGCCTCAGGCAAAATGGGCAAATGGGGGCACATGCTGCCCACCAATGTCCTCAGTGGAGGATTTGCAGGCCGGATCTATCTGGTCAATCCCAAAGGCGGAGAACTCTTCGGCCGCCAGGTCTATTCCAGCCTGATGGACATTCCCGAAGATCTCGACCTGGTGGTGGTGACCATCCCTGCAGCAAAAGTCAGGGAACTCATTCCCCAGATGCAGGCCAAAAGGGTCAAGGCCATGGTCCTTATCTCCTCCGGTTTCAGCGAGACCGGAAGCCATGGGGCGGCCATGGAAAAGGAGCTGGTCCAGTCGGCTCGCCAGGCTGGGATCGTTTTTCTAGGTCCCAACACCATGGGCCTTTGCAATCCGCACGCCCGGTTTCACTGTACCGGGACTGTGGTCCATCCTGAACCTGGAGCCACAGCCATGGTCTCCCAGTCAGGAAACATGGGAGTACAACTTCTCTCCTATGCTGTGCAGCAAGGTATCGGCATGCGTGTTTTTTGCGGCTCAGGAAATGAAGGCATGCTGACCATTGAAGACTTTTTGCAGGCCTTTGCCCAGGATCCCCTGACCAAAACAGTTATGCTCTACGTGGAGAGCATCAAGGACGGGACGCGGTTTTTAGAAAACATGAAGCGCCTGGCCCGAAAAAAGCCGGTTATCCTGCTCAAAGGGGGCGAATCCCAGGCCGGTAATAAGGCTGCTGCCAGTCATACCGGGGCCTTAAGCTCCAACACCCGGGTCTTTGACGCTGTGTGCCGCCAAAGCGGGGTCCGCAAGGTGGACGGTCCTCTGGATCTTTTGCATATGGCTGCAGCCTTTTCCTCCCTGCCATTGCCTCACGGCAATAAGGTGGCCATCATCACCCTGGGCGGCGGATGGGGAGTCATTACTGCTGATTTATGTGCTCGTTATGGGCTGCAGGTTCCTGAACTCTCCGCAGACATTCGGGCTGAGATTGATACTTTGCTCCCGGATTACTGGAGCCGTTCCAACCCTATTGACCTGGTTGGGGAGTGGGATGAAAAATTGCCGATCCGGGTTCTGGAAAGTGTTTTGCAGTGGGATGAATGTGATGCAGTAATCAACCTCGGCATACTGGGCCGCAAGATCTTTGTCAGCCGCTATCTGGATGCAATCCAAGAGGCCGATCCAGCTTACAGCCGGGACTTTCTGCGCCAGGCCTCTGCTTCCATCACTGCTTTTGAAAACGCATATGTTCAATCTGTGGCCCGGTTGATGACTGAATACAATAAGCCGGTCTTTGGTGTCCGCCTGGAACAGGCCGAAGGGGACCAGACCGTCATAGAAGTCAAGGACTGCCCATATAAGGCCCTGTTCTACGAGACCCCGGAAAATGCCGTCAAGGTGTGCGCTGAAATGTTCGGATATTACAAGTTCTTGCACGACACTAAATAATTCATAAAATGAACAACAATTACAGCTTGACAGGGACTGTGTTCGGAAATATTCTTGTATTTACAGTTTACATTAGCCTCATATGGTCTGATAGTTTATTTCTTTTGGTGAACATTTTTTCGGAGTACCGGTCATCAATCTCCTGTTGGTGGACAGGTGCAACAAAGAAAATCAGGGCTTATGCCCAAACCGAGTGAGAATGACCTTCAATGCTTGATTTGACCTCGTCAATACAGACTGCACTGGACTCATCGCTTATTCTGGCCGCCGGTCTGAGCTTCATGGCTGGATTGATGGCCAGCCTAACGCCCTGCGTGTACCCATTAATTCCAGTCGTAGTCACTTACGTTAGCTCAAATTCGGTTCAGGATCAAAGCAGGTGGCGTGCCTTCACCACATCCCTTGCTTATGTGTGCGGTCTGGCCGCGGTCTATGCCGGACTGGGTATGCTGGCCGCCCTGACCGGGAGTTTTTTCGGCAGCATGGCCACCAATCCCTGGACACACTTCATTGTAGCCAATATCTTTATCCTCCTGGGGCTCAACACCCTGGAAGTCATCCCCTTGCCTTTATTTTCACTGAGCGGCGGCACTTCAACCCGGCCGGACAAAGGTCTTCTGGGCGCTTTTACAGTGGGTGCTGCCTCCGGGCTGGTGGCCTCTCCCTGTACGGCACCAGTCTTGGGCATTCTCCTCGCCTATGCAGGCTCGACCCAAAATGTGGCCGCCGGCGGGCTCATGCTGCTGCTATTTTCTTTTGGAATGGGAATGATTCTGCTTGCTGCCGGAACTTTTACCGGGCTTTTGACCTCTCTTCCCAAACCCGGAAACTGGATGAACTGGATAAAAAAAGGCCTGGGCCTGGCCATGATCGGCCTGGGCGAATACTTTTTGATTCAGGCCGGCCGGCTCATGTTTTAGGACCGGACTCAACCTATAAACACTATGAAGGAGAAAAACATGCGCCATCTACAGACGCTTTGCATCAGCCTTATCCTGGTTTTTTTTATGGCCGGACCGGCCCTGGCAATCTCCAAGGGCTCATCTGCCCCCGCATTTGAAATCGTTACCCTGGACGGCACGGAAATAGATCTGCAGGAATACGCCGAGGAAGGTCCTGTCCTCCTTTTCTTCTGGAGTACCTGGTGTGACTACTGCAAGGACGAAATGGAGGCCATCCAGGATCTGGAGGAAGAATATGCCCCTGAAGGGCTGCAGGTCCTGGGCATCAACCCCGGATGGCGGGACAATGAACAAAGGGCACGATCTTTTCAAGACCAGTACGGGGCTGATTTGCCCCTGGCCTTTGATCAGAGCGGGGATCTCGGACAAAAATACAAATTACAGGGCGTGCCCACGCTCTTTCTTTTGGATCGGGAAGGGACTGTCCTGTTCTCTGGACACAATATCTCCCCAGAATTGCGCGACACCCTTGACCAGTACCTGTCTGAGAGCTAAGCTTTTCCCAGCAGCATTCCCCCTCATGCCACCTCTTCAGAGGGGGAATGCCTCCAGGCCATAACATGCCAGACTTTTTGGCCATACTGGCAATGAAATCATCTCCTCACAGAAAATAATGCCAGATCCAGTCAGACCCAAACTTCAGAAGACCTTTCCCGACAACCTCCCCTGCGCCTCTATTCTGGAGAGCATTGCTGATGGAGTATTCACTGTGGATCTGGACTGGAATATTACCTTTTTCAATAACTCAGCTGAGCAGATCACCTCCATCTCCAGCCAGGAAGCGGTAGGACAGAAATGCTGGGAAATATTTCATTCCAGCCTGTGTGACGGTTCCTGCGCTTTGGGCCAATGCCTTGAAAACAACTCCAGCATCAGCAATAAATCTATCTTTATTGTCCGCCCCGATGGAGAAAAAGTCCCCATCTCCATCAGTGCCGCTCCCTTATACAATCAAAACGGTGAGCTCATCGGCGGAGTAGAGACCTTTCGTGATTTGAGCGCTCTTCAGCTCATGCGCCAGGAAATGGAGCAGACCTATACCTTTGAAGACATTGTGGGCAAAAGTCAGGCCCTGAAGAAGATCTTTCGTTTCCTGCCCCAGATCGCTCAAAGCCCTTCTTCAGTCCTTTTAAGCGGAGAATCCGGGACCGGCAAAGAGCTCTTCGCCCGGGCCATCCACAACTTAAGCCTTCGCAAGGACAAGCCGTTTGTGGTGGTCAACTGCGGAGCCCTTCCGGAACAGCTCCTGGAATCCGAGCTCTTTGGCTACAAAGCAGGGGCCTTTACTGATGCCAAAAAGGACAAGCCCGGCCGCTTTCACCTGGCTCACACCGGGACCTTGTTTCTGGACGAAATCGGGGAGCTTCCCCTCTCCCTGCAGGTCAAATTGCTGCGGGTTTTGCAGGACCGAAAGGTCGAACCTTTGGGAGCTCTCCATCCTGAACCTGTTGATGTCCGTTTCATCGCTGCCACCAACAAGGATCTCAGCCAGGAAGTGAGCAAAGGGACCTTTCGGCAGGATCTCTTCTACCGCCTCAATGTCGTTCAACTTAACCTACCACCTTTGCGGGACAGATCCGAGGACCTGCCCTTGCTCATCAATCACTTCATCCGGCGATTCAACCTCTTGCAGAACAAAAATATCGCCGGGATCTCTGAAGATGCCCTGCGCGTGCTTATGCGTTACAATTTCCAGGGCAATGTCCGGGAGCTGGAAAACATTGTTGAGTACGCCTTCATTCTCTGTCCGGAAGGGTTCATCCATATTGAACACCTGCCCGAGTTCCTGCATCCCAAGACATCAGCCGCAGCCATTTCTGTCCCCCGAACCCTGGAAGAAATCAAATGTCAGGCCGTACTGCAGGCCTTACAGCGCAACCAGGGGAAAAAAATGGTCACCTGCCGGGAACTGGACATCTCCAAGGACACTCTGCGCCGAATGCTGGACCGCTGCCAGACCATAGGCGCAAAATAAGTCCACAGATGAACGCTTACTACTCTTTTTGCGCCCTAACCCACCCTCTTTCGCCCATCATATAACTATATCATCCTGATTTTATTGCAAACAAATATAATGGCCCATCCTTTGCAGCCCTTGATCTGAACTGTTTGTTTGACCAATGCCTGGGCCAGCTTCGAGCCATAACCTTCATGTATGGCGGCTCAGAACGAGAGCGCCAATCATTTTTTTATGCGCATATGTCTCGCTGCCTACAATCACAGACTGGCTGCACTTTTTGATACTGCCAGTCGCCTGCTCCTCTTCGACGCACTCGGAGACAGACTGCAACCGGCCGGAGAGGTCCACCCCCCAGGGGACGGCGCAGCATCAAGGATTGCTGCTGTGCTGGCCTGCGGGGCCGAAGTCCTCGTCTGCGGGGCCATGAGCCGCTGTACGCGGCGCATACTCTCTGACTCCGGACTGATTGTCTGGGACTGGGTGCGCGGCGATATCGATGAAGTCCTGACCGCATGGACCCAGGGCAGATTGCAGGATCTGAGCATGCCCGGCTGTCAAAGGAGCGTTCCCTGTTGTCTGAAATCCCAAACACATCACAGGAGAGAAAAATGAAGATAGCCATCAGCAGTCAAGGAAAGGACTTAAGCTCTGCGATCGACCCCCGCTTTGGCCGGGCAGCAGGGTTTATCATCTATGACGATCAGAGTGGAGAGCATGAATACATATCCAACGAGCAGAATTTGCAGGCTATGCAGGGAGCCGGAATCCAGACCGCTCAAAATGTAGCCCGGACCGGGGCCAAGGCAGTCATCTCCGGACACGTGGGCCCCAAGGCCTTCTCTGCTCTTCAATCCGGAGGGATCGATATATATCTCTCCCAGTCCGGGACAGTTCAAGAGGCCCTGGACGCCTTCAAGGCCGGAAAGCTGGACAAGGCTCAGGATGCTGACAAGCCGGGGCATTGGTAGACCAAAATGCATGTATTGCTGGATACCCAGAGGTTTCAGCGCAGCCAGTGGCTGCGCTGAAACCTGTTTTATTAATTTATTTTACCTTAACGCCTGGTTGATCCAT
>JBKHIL010000217.1:0-3996 GCA_046538645.1 Desulfovermiculus sp. | reverse complement strand
CAAAGGCAATCAAATCCTGATAGCCTTTTTGGACGATATAATGGAGCACACTGCTAATATCATCAGGCTGTATAGGCATGTTCAACTTCCCGCCTGGCGGTTCGCAGTTCAAGATACAGACCCAAGGCAGTAGCCACAAACAGGTCGTGATAGTACTGGTCCTTGCAAAAAAGGCATTCGCCTTGGAGAAGCGCCTCCTTGGCGTAAATAAGATTATGGGTGCTCAAGATCCCGATGTCCACTGGCCGGGGACAACATGTTCCAAGTTGACTGCTCAAGTGCAGAAGGTCCATCTGGCTTAAACTGTGGCCCGGAGCTGGAAGCAAAGCAATGTCAATGTCGCTGTCCGCACGCAAGCGGTCTGTGACAGCTGAACCTAAGACGTATGCGGCCGATATCCTCTCGTCCTTTTTCAGGCTATCAGCGATTTTTTTGACTTCTGAGCTGAGATGGACCATTGTTCACTCCGGGTTGACCTGTCAGCTTTGCCTCCGGCAATTTTTTTGTGCCCCAAGACGGGCAAAAAAAATTGTTTAATGTCTCGTTTCATACCAGCTACCTTTCATCGTGGCAGCATGCTTTCTTGCTGCATCTTACCCTGAGCAGGTTGAAGCTGCAAGGAAAAGACGTTTCCAGACCTGGAATTAGGTTCTACTTGACACCAGAATAAAATGTGACTACATTGGTTACATTGGGTGACATTTGTGCGAAGTTGAACAATGCAGGAGGGAGCTTGGGCATGGAGCGGATCAAAGTAGGCGTTCGAGAGGCCAAAATGCATCTGAGTCGATACCTCAAAACTGTACAAAACGGTGGTGAGGTAATAATTACCGATCGGGGACGACCCGTTGGCAAGATTGTCCCTCTGGAGGATGCCGAAATGCCTCTGTCTGAACGTCTCAAGCACCTGGAAAACAAAGGTATTATAGAACCGCAAAGGGACAAAAGCGGACTGAAGAGTCATGCCCCGGTTGCAGTGGAACATGATATTGCCCAGAAATTTCTGCAAAAGGATAGGGATGCCGGGTACTGATTTTTTTGTCGTTTACTGGGATACATCGGCCATTTTGTCCGTGCTGTGCCAGGATTCTCACAGCCCTATTGCTCTGACCTGGGTGGAAGTTGAAGGCATCCATCTGATGTCCACCCTGGCCTGGGCTGAAAGTTGTGCAGTCATTGCCCGAATGCATGGGGAAGGCCTTCTTTCAACGCCAGCCACAGGATATATCTTTGGCGCTCTCCGGAAGGGAGTATGGAGACGCATGAACGGTCTTCCTGATTGGGATATAACCCAACAACTTGGCCAAAAGTGGAGCTTGCGTGGTGCGGATTTGTGGCACCTGGCTGCAGCCAAAAGCCTGCACCAGGAACTCCCTGAGCTGATCCTTCTTACTTTTGATGAACGGCTCAGGCTTGCAGCTCAAGGTGAAGGAATTAGGGCCAAGAGGGATCATGCATAAAGCAAAAATTGAATACTTTGATCCGCAGGAACAAGAAAAAGGTTGATCTGGTATGAGCCGATATAAGCAGTTGTCTTTGGCCCAGGTGCAAACCTACTCCGGCCGGACCCGGGCATCCAAGGTCCTATCTGAGGCTGAGGCCAAGCCTTTGCGGGCCGGAATGAGCATAGGGCAGTTCCTGCAGTCTTTGCCCCGGATAATGAAGGTTCAGGAGCTTTTCGAGATTGCCAGGGTAGTTGTTCAGGCCAGGAAGCAAGACAAGCCGGTGCTGGCCATGCTGGGCGGACATGTGATCAAGACCGGGTGCGCCCCGGTGCTGGCTGATTTGATGGGACAGGGGTTCATCACCCATGTGGCCGGCAACGGCTCTATGGCCATTCACGATACTGAATTGGAGCTCCTGGGCCAGACCTCAGAGGATGTAGCCGCCCAGCTTGAGGATGGCTCCTTCGGTATGGCGCACGAGGTGGCCGAAGCCCTGAACGCGAGCGCGGTACAGGCCCGGCAGGAGGAGCTGGGGCTTGGCGAGGCCCTGGGCCGGTTATTATGCGATATGCAAGCTAAGAAAATCCAGCGCTCACTTGTTGCCAGGGCCTACCTCCAGCATGTACCCTGTACTGTCCACGTAGCCCTGGGAACGGATATTGTTCATCAGCACCCATCAGCCGACGGCGCAGCCATTGGCGACGCAACCCTGCGTGATTTTCGTATTTTGACCAACACCGTTTCCCAGCTGGGAGATGGCGGGGTTGTTCTTAATCTGGGCAGTGCGGTGATCATGCCGGAAGTTTTCTTGAAAACCCTGGCTGTAGCCAGAAATTTAGGCTATCCTGTGCATGGGTTCACCACCGCCAATCTGGACATGATCCAGCACTATAGACCCACAGTGAATGTGGTCCAGAGGCCGGTGCTTGGATCGGGAAAGGGCTATGCCCTGACCGGACATCATGAGATTATGATCCCGCTGCTGGCAGTTTCCATCTATGAACAAGCATAGGACGTAAGATGTATTTCAATTCCTGTCAGGAGGAGGGAATGGTTCCAGGCTGCTCATGATGATATATTAATTATCGAGGAGATCACAGACAAAGAGTTTCTATCACATCTTGTAGCCTTTCATGCTCAACAAGCAATCGAAAAGTCTTTTTTGCAAGACTGCCTCTCGTAATTGACTGATTCGGTTAAAGCTGGAGTAACACATCGTGCTAACTGTGGAACTTGAGACCATCCAGGAACTCATAGCCCTAAACAAGGCGGAAGAGCTGGTTGCGCTGCAGGAGCAGGTGGATCTGCATCCAGCCGACTGGGCAGACTTTCTGGAAAATCTGCCCCAGGAGGATCTGGCCAAGTTTATCGAATTGGTGGGCCCGGAGCTCGGCCTGCCCATTTTTGAGTTTATATCCTTTGAGGCCAAAAAAGCGATCATCGAGATCCTGCCCAAAGATGTGCTCGGCCGGCTGATTACCCTTATGAGCCCTGATGACCGGGCCGATCTGGTTGAAGAAGTAGATGAGGTAATGAAGGAAAGAATTCTGTCCCTTCTTTTTCAGGCCGAACGGCAGAATCTCCTCAATCTGTTGAGCTATCCGGAAAACAGCGCCGGGGCGTACATGACCACGGAATACGCCCTGCTGCGCATGGATGATACCGTTCAGGACGGTCTGGAGCAGATCCGCCTTCAGGCCCCGCGCAAAGAAAACGTGTATTACATCTATGTAGTGGATACCTCGTTTCATCTGGTCGGATTCATTTCCCTGCGCCGCTTGATTATGGCCCGGCGGGGGGAATACATCCGGGATATTATGGACAAAAATGTTATCGCTGTTCAGGTGGATCAAGATATTGAAGAAGTTGCCCAGCAGATGCGGCACTATGACTTTCTGGCCATGCCGGTGGTAGACAGTCAGGAACGACTGGTGGGTCTGATCACATTTGACGATATCTACGATGTTATCCAGGAAGAGGCCACCGAGGACATGTTCTATCTGGCGAACCTGGATACAGACGAGTCTGTGCAGTCTCCATTATATCGCTCGGTCAAGCTGCGGATTCCCTGGCTGATGTTCAACTTGATCACAGCTCTCCTGGTGGCGACCACTGTGCATCAGTTTTCAGACACTATTTCTCAATACGTAGCCTTGGCAGTCATGATGCCGGTGGTCGGCCTGCTGGGTGGAAACGCCGGCAACCAGTCCCTGACTGTGGTGGTTCGGGCTTTGGCCCTGGGCGAGATTGATCTGGGTGAGCACTGGAAGGTCCTGCTCAAAGAGCTGGCCATAGGGTTGTGTAATGGATTGATGGTCGGAGTGGTTATCGGCGGCATTGCCTATTTCTGGTATCAAAATATCTGGCTCGCACTCATTCTGGTCGTTGCCATGACTGCGAACCTGCTCATCGCCGGCCTCTTCGGGTCCATGATCCCCATCATCCTGCGCAAAATGAAGCTGGACCCGGCCCTGGGCTCAAGCATCTTTGTGACCACAGCCACAGATGCCGGCGGGTTTTTCATTTTTCTGGGCCTGTCCACCTTGCTTTT
>JBKHIL010000216.1:0-4008 GCA_046538645.1 Desulfovermiculus sp. | reverse complement strand
GCTGGACCCCGGCCTGCGCCGGGGTGACCCCGGATCTCAGTCCGGGGCAGGCGGAAAAAGCAAAATCTTGTTTCATGCGAGGTAACAGGCAAGCATTGATGGTTATCAAATTGGACGACTTTCCATTACCAGCCATTAACTATCCAAACCGCACATTTCATCATCAGTTCACCGATCGGATGTCTTTAGAAACCTCGTAGAACCGTGAACCCGGAACCATCAGTAACCATGACTGCTAATAAATCTCACTGCCTTTGTTCTTCACCTTATGGCCCTTGCCGGCATCAAAGACGACAGTGTAGTCCCCTTCAGGTTTGTCAAAGGTGAACTCTGAGTTGTCGTCCATTTCTCCGGACTCGATTTTTTCTCCCTCCTGTTCAACATAGATTTCTACACCAGCGGCACTGCCGCCGTCGGAAAATCCGCCCTCGCAGGTGATGGTCCCGTCCCCGTTGTCCCAGCAGGAGCACATCGGGGTGTGGGCCATGGCCGCTGTAGCCAGAAAGAAAGAGATAGCAATGGACAAAATTGCAAATCGATAGAAACGCATACCGAACCTCCGTGATTTTGGTTTGTAGATTAATATCCTGATGGGCCATAAGAGGGCGAAAGATTTTACGCCCCTACGGCCTCCTTCCACCTTTTCATTTGTCCTCTGTGCCTGCAATACCCACCTCTTGCAGCCGCTTCTTGTTGGGCACAGCCCCCAGGCCGATGGTGATCAAAACCATGAGGGCGTAAAAACCGAACATGGTCTGCAGGCCGCTCATACCCAGGGCCTGTCCGCCGGAAAAGACCAGCACAGCAACCACAATCCCCAGACTGATCTGATAGGTAAGGGAAAAGAGCATCCATTTGCTGGACAGAGTCTGAATCTTGATCCCGATCAAGGCAGCCAGGCAGGGCGGGTACAGGGCCATAAACAGGATCAGGGCCAGGGCGTGCAAGGAAGTGAAGTCCTTCTCCTGTGCCTTCATTCGGGATTCCAGGTTGCCGCCGCTCTCTTCATCCTGCTGGTATATGGCTCCCAGGGTGGCTACCAGTGACTCCTTGGCCGCCAGGGCGCTTAAAAGGGAGACGTTGATCCGCCAGTTAAATCCTGCCCATTGGGTCACCGGTTCCATGGCCCGGCCGATTTGGCCCAAAAAGCTGGCATTGATCTGCTGGGCGCGGACCTCCCTGCGCAGGGTCTTCCGCTCCCGGTCCAGGGTCTGCAGGGCTTGGCTGGCCTCTCTGGCCTGCGCCGATTTTTTGCCCAGCTTGACTATCTGGAAGTAGTCTGAATTCTTGGCCTTGAATTTCTGGTTGACCCGTTCCGCTTCTTTGCTGCTGCCGACCTGCTTTCGGGCCTGCTTATACTCGTCTTGGAAGCGGAGAAGGCTCATGACAGCCGTCTGATCCGGAAACTGTCCGGCATATGGTGTGTCCTCCAAAGATTGGTGAAAATCAGCCACCGCCGCTTTGGCCTGCTGCTCAAACTCGGCCTGCTGCTCATCGCTTAATCCTGGAAAGCGCAAAAGGACAAAGACAATGACCGCCACAGCAGCCACAATGGTCACGATCTTGCGCACAAAGAGCCAGGTCCGCTCCAGGGAACGCCCCAGGACGCCCTTCACTGTCGGCAGGTGATAGCTGGGCATCTCCATGAGAAAGGGTGCGGTTTCCCGATTCTTAAGCACGGTCATACTCAGGACCTTGGCCACCGGCAGGGCCATAAACAGGGTGATGGTGGAGATAAAGAACATGGCCAGGCCCTTGTGGTCCGGGAAGTAGGTATTGACCAGCAGGATGTACAGGGGGACCTTGGCCATGCAGTTGAGCATGGGGATGATCAGGATGGTGGCCAGCCTGGCCCGGTCGTCCGGAATGCCCTTGGTGGACATGACCGCCGGGACAGCGCATCCGCCGACGTACACCCCGCCCAGGACCATGGGCAGGGTGGACTGCCCGTGCAGGCCAAAACGCTTGAACAGGCGGTCCATAAGAAAGGCCATTCTGGGCATGTAGCCTACATCCTCCAAAAAAGCGATCAAGGCAAAGAGGATGAGAAAGATGGGGATGTAGTTCAACAGCGCATTCACGCTATCCATGAACCACAGTCCCAGGCTGCGGAGTACAGGATCAAAAATAAATCCCTGCTGCGGGAGGATGGAGGTGACCAGGCCTTTCATCCACTCCAGAACGGGCCAGGTATAGTTGGTCACCTTGTAGCCCTGGACAATAGACAGCTCATACAGGAGGTAAATGACCCCCACCAGGATGATGGGACCCAGTATCTTGTGGCAGACAACTCTGTCGATGCGGTCGGTGAGCCTGGCCAATTTGCTGCTCTGGGCTGAACATATGGCGTCGTGAATTTCTTTGGCCCGCTTGTAGCGGTACAGTCCTGTATGCTGCTGTACAGACTGCCCGTGGACTTCGGCAAACTCCCGGTTTCTGGAGTCGGCTTCGGCCAGAAGCTCGTGGGCCTTATCAGTATACTCTTCCAGCCAGGCCCGGACCTGCGGGTCTCCCTCCAGAAGCTTGATGGACAGCCAGCGGGAGGTGGTCTGGGAGGCGACCCCGGATTGTTCCAGCCTGGATCGCATGGCTGAAATGTCCTGCTCCAGGGGGCCATACTCTACAGGACTCTCTGGAGCAGGGCCTTCGGCCTGCACGTGCTGGTGGATGGCGGCCTGCAGTTCCTGTTTGCCCTGGCCGGAAGAACCTACGGTGGGAATGACCGGCATCTGCAGCGTCTTTTCCAGTGCTGTGAGATCAAGCTGTATGTTGGCCCGCCGGGCCACATCAATCTTGTTTACTGCCGCCAGAACTGGCCGGCCCATCTCCATGACCTGGAGGAGAAAGGCGAGATGTCTGGTCAGGTTGGATGCGTCTACAACCCCGACCACCAGGTCCGGGGCATGGGAAAAGAGGAAATCGCGAGTGACCCGTTCTTCCAGGGAATAGGAGGTCAGGGCGTAGGTCCCGGGCAGATCGACAACTTCATAGCTTTGACCTTGAACCGAGAAGATGCCGGTCTTTTTCTCCACCGTGACCCCGGGATAGTTGGCCACGTGCTGGCGGGCGCCGGTGAGCATATTGAACACCGTAGATTTGCCGCAGTTGGGCTGGCCGGCCAGGGCAACCACCGCACGCTTGGATTTCATGCCCGGACCTCCACCTGAGCGGCCTCCTCCCGGCGCAGGCTGACCAGGGTATTGCCCACCTCCACCTCCACCGGGTCTTTGAGCGGAGCATTGCGCAGGACAGTGATCTTTTGCCCTGGGAGGAGACCAAGATCAAAAAGACGCTGCCCCAAACCGCTGGCGGCTGATATTGCAGTAATCGTGCAGCTGTTGCCGGGCAGGATGTGCTTTAAGGTCGTAGACATCTCTTTGTTTCTCCTGGATTCTTGATTTCTTATCAGCTAAGGGCCCCAAGTGTTCATGCGTTGCCAGGACCCACCATCTAAAGTTTATGCACACTATTATGATTAGATATCACTAACATACACAAGATAAAAAAAAGGTAATTTGAATTACCCTTTCGAGCCTTTTTGTTCTGAGCATGTGACAAGAAGATATGTCCACAGAAGATCGACAAATAAGCTAACTTCTTGTTTCATACGAGTTCCAGACACAGCCCCAGATATGCCTGGACATTCCCCGACCCAGGCCGATGCGCGAGCCCTGAACCGAGATCACCACCGGTCCGTAGCCGGAATTATTGATCACTGTAAGGCGAACCCCTGGAACCAGGCCCATCCCGTACAGCTTGCAGCACAACCCATGGCCCTCGCTGACCCGGGTAATGCAAAAGGTCTGGCCGGGACGGACTTGATCCAAGCACCTCTCATCCACATCTGGTCCGACTGTGGGGGATGAATCCGAAAGCCCGCTGCACGTTGCTCGACGCAGAAGCGATCTCCATCCGCCTGGGACATCCCTGGTCTGAAACATTGATGGTCTCCACAGGTAGTTGGGATTGGCTGTGCATGGTCAGTGCAATGCCCAGCCGTTCATGAAT
>JBKHIL010000215.1:0-4020 GCA_046538645.1 Desulfovermiculus sp. | reverse complement strand
GCAAAAAGATTCTCACTTGGCAAGGAGATTTTTTTGAAGCTGAGGGATGCGCTTTTAACGTACATAATACTCTTGAAATTCGTTAGCTGTCAGCTTTGCCTCCGGCAAATCAGACATATTTTCTGGATTCCTGCCTGCGCAGGAATGACGAACTAAACGTTGCCTAGCTTAATACATAAGAGCAATACATTAAAAGTCCGGGAGTGCCGGCTAGTTTCCAGCCATCTCACCCCAGCTTGGACCCCAGGGGCACCTCACGTTCGGGTTCAGCCAGGACCACGCATCCGTCATCCCGGGTGAATCCGGTGAGCAGAAATTCGGAGCGGACAGGCCCTATCTGCTTGTCCGGAAAATTAACTACCCCAATCACCTGCCGTCCCATCAGATCTTCTTTGGTATACAGGTCGGTCACCTGGGCGCTGCTCTTCTTACGTCCTATTTGCGGTCCGAAATCAACGGTAACTTTGTAGGCCGGCTTTCTGGCCTGGGGAAAGTCTTCAACCGCAACAACCACTCCCACCCGCAGCTCAACCTTTTCAAAATCCGCCCAGGATATCTCCTGCATAGCTCCCCCTTGTACCCGATGTCTGGTGACTTGAGACATATAAAAAGCCCCTGCTGTTGAAACAGCAGGGGCTTTTTAATGGTGCCGAAGGGGAGATTCGAACTCCCACGGGCTAATGCCCACTAGACCCTGAACCTAGCGTGTCTACCAGTTCCACCACTTCGGCGCAAAGGAACTTTTTATCTCACATGGACGCTTTTGACAAGGCCTTGGGGCAATGATTTTTTGAATCTCTTTAAAGAGTATAAATATCATATAGATAGCGAAATAAAAACCTGAAAATCATATTGACGGGGGGAGTTCAAAGGTTGCTATACAAACGCTTTTGGGTTAGCAAGGGGTCAATCCGCCCGCTTTCGGGCCTTGCAAGGATACGTGCAATGAATGTTGTACACACCATTTCCGAACTTTCCTCACAAGATCTTCAACATGGGTCCTGCGTAACCATCGGCAATTTCGATGGCGTGCACCTGGGGCACCAGGCCCTTTTGCACCGGACCAAGGAACGGGCCAGGGAATTGGGCCTGACCAGCATCGTGGTCACCTTTGATCCTCACCCCCTGCGCGTCATCTGTGGCCAGACCCCTCCCTTCATCACCCTTATCGAGCAGAAAATGACACTGCTGTCCGCCATTGGGCTGGATCATACAGTGTGTCTGCCCTTTACCCGGGAAATGGCAGAGCTTGCCCCGGAGGAGTTTGTTCAGCTCTATCTGGTCCAGGGCTTAAAGGCCAAGGCCTTAATTATCGGCCATGACTATGTCTTTGGCAAGGACAAACGGGGCAATTACGAGCTGTTGAAAGAGCTGGGCCGCAGGCACGGCTTTGTGGTGGAAAAAATCGAGCCGATCTACAAGAACGGAGACGTGGTCAGTTCAACCCGCATCCGCAAGCTGGTCCAGACTGGCCGGGTGGACGAGGTTCGGCCCCTGCTCGGCCGCTATTATCAAGTCTCAGGGTCAGTGATTGTGGGCCACAAGCGGGGAGGACCCATCCTGGGTATTCCCACGGCCAATCTCAAGCTGGTGGACGAACTCTATCCTCAGCCGGGAGTTTATGCAGTATGGGCGGAGTTGGGGGACGAGATCCTGCCGGCGGTGGCCAATGTAGGATATAACCCGACATTTGGAAATGATGCCCTGTCCGTGGAAGTGCATATCCTTGATTTTGTCCGGGACCTGTATGGTCAAAAAGTGCGCGTAAATTTTGTCCAGCGCATCCGCCCGGAACAAAAATTCGCCGGTCTTGAGGAGCTCAAAACTCAAATCCACCGGGACATCGCTCAGGCCAGAGAGATGCTCAGTAATCCGGAAACCTTTATTTATACCTGTAAGGCGTGAATTCATGCCGCTTCAGATGCCATGAGCAATCCGCACATCAGCCCCAAAAAATCCTTCTTTGCCCGCTTCAATGAAATCTTCCCTTTAAATCTGTCCGGCACCTGGCTCTCCTACTTTGTGCTCATTGGAATCATCGCTGGATTGGGGTCTGTTGTTTTCCAGGTTCTGTGCAATTTAGGAACACACTATCTGTTGGACTTCATGGCCGGATATCGTCCCCCGGCCCCGTCAGGCGAGCCAGAGCTTTTCCATCCGACGAGCACGCCCTTTAACCGCTGGATCCTGCTTATTCTCCCGGCCCTGGGCGGTCTGGTCAGCGGCTGGCTGGTGTATACCTTTGCCCCTGAGGCAGAAGGCCATGGAACGGATGCAGCAATTGACGCCTACCATAATAAAGGCGGAGCCATCCGGGGCCGGGTACCGATCATCAAGACCATAGCCTCAGCCATCACCTTGACTTCGGGCGGCTCTGGAGGACGGGAAGGACCGATTGCTCAGATCGGTGCCGGTTTTGGATCGTTTCTGGCCCATAAACTGAAGCTTAGCGATCGAGAACGGCGAATCATGCTGGCCGCAGGAGTTGGGGCCGGGGTGGGAAGCATCTTTCGGGCCCCTTTGGCCGGGGCCCTGTTCGCAGCCGAGGTCCTGTACCGGGATCCGGAATTCGAGGCCGACGTACTCATCCCCACAGGCATTGCCTCAGTGATCGGCTATTGTGTCTTCTGCCTGTTCTTTGGCTGGGGGGCGCTGTTCAACGCCCCGGACTTTCAATTTCAGTCTCCCTGGGAACTTGGACCGTATACGGTTTTATCCTTTGTGCTCATCGGGGGAGGTTTTTTGTATGTGAAGACATTTTATGGGGTGCACTCTCTCTTTGAGAAAATTCATATTCGCAAGCACTTCAAACCAGCAATTGGCGGGCTGATCACCGGGATCATTGGCTTCTTCCTCCCGGAAACCCTGTCTTTTGGCTACGGGGTGATTCAGCAGGGCCTGTTCAATGAACTGGGCATTCTTCTCCTGCTTGGAGTGGCCTTCGGCAAGATCCTGACCACGTCTTTTACCATCAGCTCTGGAGGCAGCGGCGGTGTGTTCGGTCCCTCAGTGGTCATTGGGGGGGCCTTGGGCGGGGCGGTAGGCAAGATCTTCGCTGTACTCACTCCCGGGTTGGTTCCTCCGGGGGCCATGGTCGTGGTGGGCATGGCCGGATTTTTTACTGCTGTGTCCAATACCCCGATTTCCACTATCATCTTTGTCAGTGAAATGACCAACTCCTATCATCTGCTTCTGCCCAGCCTTTTGGTCTGTCTGCTCTGCTACCATTTCTCCCAGCGATTCACCATCTACAAGGAGCAGGTCAAGAACCGGGCAGCATCTCCGGCCCATGCCGGCGAGTTCTTTGTGAACATCCTGGAGTCCTATCGGGTTCACGATCTGTGGGATCAGATTCAAAAAGTGGAGACTGTGTCCGAGGATATGAACTTCTGTGATTTTAAGCAATTCTTCTGCGAGACCAATCAGCAGTACTTTCCAGTGGTGAATGAAGAGGGAGTCTTGACCGGGATCTTTTCCAACACGGATTTCCGCAGCGTGTTGTTCTCTCCAGAGATTGAAGAGCTGGTGGTGGTCAAAGATATCGCCACCAAGGACATTATAACCACCAATTTGGCCGAAGACCTGCATACTGTGATGAACAAGTTCACCCGTAAGAACCTGGACAGCCTGCCGGTGGTGGACGCCAAAGACACAACAAAGCTTTTGGGTATGCTCAGGCGCAGGGAAGTGATCGGGTTCTATAACCAGAAGGTGGACGAGCTCAATCTGAATCGAATCCAAAACGGGCTGGAACCGCAGGGGAAAAGTTGAAAACCGCCAAACAAGCGGCCTCATTTTGGAGCCAAGGATAAGTGACATGGAAGAACAAGCTCCGCAAACAATTGACAAGGAAGAAGCCAGACAGGCTCTGGCCAGCGTATCTCGCAGGATTGCTCTCCTCCACCTGGCCTATGCCAAAGCAATAATAAACGAGCTTGGCCAAGAGCAGGGTACACGGCTTATTTCTGAGGCCATCAAAGATTATGCCGTAAAAATCGGGGAAAAGACCAGGGCCGAGGT
>JBKHIL010000214.1:0-4023 GCA_046538645.1 Desulfovermiculus sp. | reverse complement strand
ATACAAAAAGCCGGGACAAATCGTCCCGGCTTTTTGTGTTTGGCAGGAGCAAAAGGAGGGAGGGCTACATGCCCATGCCCATACCTCCCATACCTCCCATTCCGCCCATGCCTGGAGCGCCGCCGCCGGCTCCGCCCTGGTCACCCTCTTCCGGCTTTTCAGCCAGGGTGGATTCGGTGGTCAGGAGCAGGGAAGCAATGGAGGCCGCGTTTTGCAGAGCACTGCGAGTGACTTTTTTCGGATCGATCACCCCGGCCTGGACCAGGTCTTCATACTCCCCGGTGGCTGCATTAAAACCGTATTCCGGTTTGGAGCTGCCTTTGACCTGTTCGGCCACAATGGTTCCTTCAAATCCAGCATTGGTTGCGATCTGACGCAAGGGAGCGGACAGGGCCTTGCGCACCACTTCCACTCCGGCCTTTTCATCTTCGTCTGCTGTATTCACATCATCCAGACCTTTTTCACACCGGGCCAAAGCTACCCCGCCGCCGGCCAGGATACCTTCTTCTACCGCAGCCTTGGTGGCGTTTAAGGCGTCTTCGACTCGGGCCTTCTTTTCCTTCATCTCGGTTTCCGTGGCTGCACCCACGTTGATGACTGCAACACCGCCGACCAGCTTGGCCAGCCGTTCCTGCAGCTTCTCGCGGTCGTAGTCGGAAGTGGTATCCTGGATTTCGGTCCGCAGCTGTTTGATGCGGGCTTTGATCTCGTTACTGTCTCCCTGGCCCCCGACAATAGTCGTATTTTCCTTGTCTACGCTGATCCGGTCGGCCTGTCCCAGGTGATTGATATTTACATTTTCCAGACTGTGTCCGGTATCCTCGGAGATGAGTGTTCCTCCGGTCAGCACAGCGATATCCTGCAGCATGGCCTTGCGCCGCTCACCGAAACCAGGGGCCTTGACTGCGCAGACCTGCAGGACACCGCGCAGCTTGTTGACCACCAAGGTGGCCAGGGCCTCACTTTCGATGTCCTCAGCAATAATGAGCAAAGGCCTATTCTGCTGCCCCACTTGCTCCAGCACAGGCAGCAGGTCTTTCATAACAGATATTTTCTTCTCATAGATCAAAAGCAGGGGTTTTTCCAGCTCCGCAGTCATGGTCTCCTGATTGGTGACCAGGTAGGGAGAGAGGTAGCCGCGGTCGAACTGCATGCCTTCCACGACGTCCAGAGTATTTTCCAGACCTTTGGCCTCTTCTACCGTGATCACACCCTCTTTGCCCACCTTATTCATGGCCTCGGCGATCAGGTTGCCTACGGTGGGATCGTTGTTGGCCGAGATGGTTCCTATCTGGGCGATTTCCTTTTCTTCCCGCGTGGAATGGGCCATGGCGTCCAGATTTTGGGACACCCGCTGGACTGCTTTGTCTATCCCCCGCTTGATGGACATTGGGTTTCGCTCCGCAGCCACCAGCTTGAGGCCTTCGGCAAATATGCACTGAGCCAGAATGGTCGCTGTGGTGGTTCCGTCACCAGCCATGTCACTTGTTTTGCTGGCTACCTCGTTGACCATCTGAGCGCCCATGTTTTCGAACTTATCTTCCAGTTCGATTTCCTTGGCCACTGTCACTCCGTCTTTGGTGATGGTCGGAGAGCCGAAGGACTTATCAATGACCACATTGCGTCCTCTGGGTCCCAGGGTAATCCGAACCGCATCACTGAGTTTTTCAACGCCATGTTTGAGCCCCTGCCGGGCGTGTTCTCCGAATTGTACTTCTTTGGCTGGCATATATGTGCCTCCTTGTTGTATTTAGGATTCTACCTTGGCGATGATGTCATCCTCGCGCATGACCAGGTGATCTTCGCCGTCTATGCTGACTTCGGTTCCAGCGAACTTGCCATACATGACCCGGTCTCCTGGCTGCACAGACATCTCCATGTGCTGTCCGTTTTTGTCTGCCTTGCCCGGTCCAACGGCCACCACATCCCCCTGCATGGAACGCTCTTTGGCTGTGTCCGGGATAATGATCCCTCCTGCAGACTTCTGTTCTTCTTCCACCTTCTTGATCACAACTCTGTCCTGAAGCGGCTTGAGAGTCATGGGATACCTCCTTGGTGTGTAGTCTCTTAGCACTCATTGGCTTCAAGTGCTAGCAAGGGCACCCTATTCATCTCAGCTGTGAAGACAAGGAGAGCACAAAAGTATTGTGCGGCAATATGTGAATTCATAATTTATGAATAAATGATTGCTTCAATTTTCTGTAAATTTTGCCTTCAAGGTCCTTTTATCTTCCGCAAGCAACTTTAAGGTGGATCAATGCGCTGTGCTCTGTCCAGAATGGCTGAATGCGTATCTTATGATGGCCTTTCTCAGGTGTGACTTTGACTCTACCCGAGATCAAAAGACCATAACTTCAAAAGTTAATACACAATATTTTTTATGTTTTTTGTCACTGGGCACAAGATTTCTTATAGATCTATTAAACTGGATATCAGTTGATTAAACAACTAAGATTTTCTGACTGTGACTTGACGAAAGTATTTGTTGTGGTAATATCCTTTTTTCTGTTTCCTCGTAACAAATCTTTTGCAGTGCAAGCGAACCTCATTTTTCAAGGATTTTTTATGAATCAAGCACTTCAAGCATCGCAAGGTTTGCGGTTGATCGCGCATTTCGACCTGTGTACCGGGTGTGAAATCTGCCAGCTTGTCTGCTCCGAGCGGGTGAACGGGGGGTTCAACCCCAGGCTGGCCGCCCTGCGCATCGAACACAGGCGGGAAAACCTGGTCCACGAACCCATATTGTGCGAACAATGTCAGAACCCTTTCTGTGAGAATGTCTGTCCTGTTCAGGCCATCAGTCTGGATGAGGAGACAGGGGCCCGGGTCATTGATCCGGAGACCTGCATTGGGTGCGGCTTGTGCGCCACATATTGTCCGCGGCAGGTCATTGTCCGGGATGCGCAAAGCGGGAAATCAGTGAAATGCGATCTGTGCCACGGAGACCCCTTGTGTGTGAGGGCCTGCCCCACAGGGGCCCTGGAGCTTATCGTACAGGGAGGTGAACATGCCTAAGGCCTATATGGGAAAGTTCCTGTTCGTCGATTTGTCAACCGGATCGTCCTGGACCCAGGAGGTGCCGGAGTGGATGACATCCAGCCTGCTCGGAGGCAAGGGGTTCGGGGCCAAGCTGCTGGCCGACCTCGCTCCGTCCGGCTGCGATCCTTTGGGTGCGGGCAACCCGCTTATGGTCATGACCGGTCCCTTGACCGGGACCAGCGCTCCGTCCATGCGGGGATGCGTGGTCACCAAGTCCCCGCTGACCGGGACCTTTCTGGACTCCTACTTTGGGGGCTACTTTTCCCCGGAAGTTAAGTATGCCGGGTACGACGGGCTGATTGTCACCGGTCAGGCCACAGATCCCGTCTATCTGTGGATAGATGACGATCAGGTGGAGGTCCGGCCGGCCGGCCATCTTTGGGGCCAGGACGCTTTGGAAGCCAACGCGGCTCTCAAGGCCGAACTGGGAGATGAGACAATAAAGATCCTCAGCATCGGACCGGCCGGGGAAAATAAAGTCTTGTATTCCCTGATCAGCTGCGAATACAATCGGCAGGCCGGCCGTGGCGGAGCAGGCGCGGTCATGGGTTCAAAACAGCTCAAGGCCATAGCAGTGCGGGGTTCCCAGCCTGTAACGATACATGACCCTGAAGCGTTTCGGGCTGCAGTCATCCAGGCCAACGCCGACCTGGAACAGTCTGAAGATGTGCAGGCCATGAAGGCCGGAGGAACGGCCCCGGCTGTTGACTTTGCCAATGAAACCGGACTGCTGCCAACCCGCAACTTTCAGGACGGAACCTTTGAACTGGCCTCCAACCTGGGGGACTCGGGCCAGGCCAAGCACCTGTGGTTAAACAGCGCGGCCTGCCTGGGCTGCCCCATACGGTGCAGCAAGATGGGGGCGGTACGAACCGGCAAGTACGCTGGGTTTATCACCGACATTGTGGAGTATGAATCCGCGGCCCTGATGGGTTCCAATCTGGGGATCTCCGATGTCCGCTCTGTGGCCCACCTGGTCAAGCT
>JBKHIL010000213.1:0-4030 GCA_046538645.1 Desulfovermiculus sp. | reverse complement strand
GGACTCCAGGAACGGAAATAAAGACCGCAGTCAGCTTATTATCAAAGTGGAGAACCTGAGTGTAGGTTATAGTGAAGCAGCTTTTATCCTGGACAATGTGAGCTTTTCTGTGAACCAGGGGGAGGTTGTGGCCATACTGGGTCACAGCGGGTGCGGGAAAACAACGCTTTTTAAGGCCCTGATCGGCCTGCTCCGGCCGGCAAAGGGACGGATCAGCATTGGCAGGCAGACTCTGGATGCAAAGTGGTCTGCACAGAGCCTGGCCAACATCAGACGGCAAGTGGGAGTGCTTTTTCAGTCCGGAGCTCTCCTGGACCGGCTCACGGTTGGAGAGAATGTGGCCTTCTGGCTGCGGGAGAGCACGGATCTGCCCGAGGATCTTATCCAGCAAATCGTTCGCCTGAAACTGGAAATGGTCAAGCTGGAATCGAGCATGCACACCATGCCTTCTGAGCTCAGCGGCGGGATGCTGCGAAGAGCCAGTCTGGCCGCGGCTATGGCCCTTGACCCTCCGGTTCTGTTTTGCGACGAACCGACATCCGGGCTGGATCCGCTGACCGCCAAGGGCATTGACCAGATCCTCCTGGAAATAAATAGATCACTGAATATGACCCTCCTGGTCGTCACTCATGAGGTGATGACCTTGGAAAACATCGCCTCCAGATGCATGATGCTGGATTCGGAGTACAAGGGAATCATAGCCTCAGGAAGCCTGAACGATCTCCGCTATAATTTGGAACTTCCGCAGGTGCGCAGCTTCTTTCAGCGGCGAATAGATGACAAGCATCCGCAGCAGGGGAAATGAAACAGATCAGCCACTTTAAAACAGGCCTGTTTTTCCTGACTTCAGTGGTCATCATCACTGTCGGTCTGTTCTGGGTCGGAGCACATGGGGTTTTTAGGGAGGCCGCCATGTATGTGACCTATGTTGACAGCTCAGTGCAGGGCTTAAATACCGGCTCCAGCATCAAGTATCTTGGGCTGAAGGTAGGCCAGATTGAGAGTATGGATCTGGCCTCCCAGAACCAGGACCTGGTTCAGGTCGCCATGGCCCTGGATCCTGATTTCAAGGTTGCAGATGACATGGCTGTGAGCAAGGCCATGGAGGGGGTGACCGGACAATCTTCTCTATCTATTGTCCAGGCTCCGGAAGATATACATGAAATAACCCCGGCCATTGATTTTGACCCGCCTCACCCGGTAATTCCATCTGTTCCCGGCCGGATAGCCAGGGTGGAAAATGCCTTGTCCGAACTTTACCACGAAGCAAAGTCCCTGGATGTGGATGGTTTTTTGGCCGAATGGAAGGCTGTGGCCCAGGATACACGAAAGGCCGTGGATCATGAGCAGATAAGCTCCACCCTGGGCACCATGCACACGGCCTTTGAAGATATCAGTCGGCTTTCACGACAGATGCAGGAGATAGCCTCCCGGCTGGAAGATGAGAAACTAACAGCAGCCCTTGAAGATTTGCAGGCCAGCAGCCGCTCAATTCGACAGATTGCCAGCAGTCTGGAATACAGGTTGGAAGAGATAGAGCCCGGAACACTGGCCAGAACAAGCAAAAAGCTCAACCAGACTCTGGACAGGACGGATTCGTCCATTGAATCTGTCAATGTCCGGATTGAAGAATCTTTGCGTTATTTTCAGCAAGGGATGATCCGCCTTGATCAAGTGCTGGTTGAAATTCAGAATCTGGCCCGATCATTGCGCACAGAACCGGACAGAATATTGAATCGGACCCGATCCCGGGAGCCGTTTAAGGAGTGAGCATGCCCGGGTTGCGAGCAGTTCTTGCCCTTTTTCTCTGTTTCTGGGTAGGCGGGTGTGGATCCCTGCTGAGAACAGAAACAGCGCAACCGGTTTTTTATCGTTTGCAGCCCAAGCAGCAGACTCGTGCCTGTGATCATGACCTTAAACACGGGCTCCGTGTTTGGGACCTGGATACGAGTGCCCCCTTTGACCGCACCAGAATGGCGGTGATGGATCCGCAGGAAAAAATCGTCTTCTCCCGGGAAAACCAATGGGCGGATCTGCCTGGAATTATGATCGCTGAGGTTCTGTATCAGAACTTAAGTCAAGCAAAGTTCGTCCACCCGGTCATATACGGCATGCCAGGCATAGACGCTGAATACGAACTGGCCGGCCGGGTCCATATCTTTGCCTGCGAACGCAGTGAGGATGAGAGCCGGGCTGTGCTCAAGGTTGAGCTCAATCTGCTGACAGCCAAAGAAAAGTCCGAACCCTTGATGCACAAGACCTACACCTTGCGCAGCCCCTCTTTTGCCCCCCATAAGCCGGATGCCTTTGTCCGGGCCATGAACCAGCTGGCCGGAAAGATGTCCCTTCAGCTTCAGCAGGATCTGTGTGAGGCGGCTGCTTCATTCTCCGGGCATTGATTGTTCCTGGAAATAGGCCTCTGCAATGCATGTTCCGGCCACAACAGCGGTCAAGCTGGTCAGTTCCGGAATACAAATACGGCTGTTGAATTCTCCCAGGTGCGGTCCAGTGACCAGGATGATGTCCTGTTCTCCAGGCAGGCAGTTCTGGATCACAGCGGGATCCAGAGCCTTGGCCCGCAGCAGGGCATGAAATGATTCCGGGTCATAGGCAAGCTGATCCTGTCTTCTGAATATCTCGGTCATGTGTCTATCCATCCCCATGCCTTCAATGAACGGGTCCACAAACTTTTGACAGTCTATCATATCTGTATTCAGGGCCCGGCCCAGAAATCCAGTGGAGAAACCCTGGACTATGGTCTCTAAAAGACTGATGAAGGCGGTGCGGTCAAAGAGATATCTGGCATCCACCGCAAGGCCCTGAGGCGTAAGGCCCATGAGTTTTGGTTCTTTGAGCCGAAACCAGCCGCCGGCTGTCAGGATCAGGCTCATGATCTGGGTCCCCAGGTCCCGGAACAGGTGACGGGGGTATCCGGACCAGACTTCCAGGTGCTCGAAATCGCGCAGACCGGAGAGTCCGAAATTGGGATACAGACAGGAATCAAACCACCGGTCCAGCCTTCCGCCCCTGGTCCAGATATAACACCCGTTGTCATCCCGGCGTCCCGACTGGATGCGGTTGTGAAACAAGGGGATCGGAGCCCTGTGCACAATCCCCTGCCTGCTCAAACGCCCCAGTCCGCATGCGGCCTGGGCAAGTACCTGGCGAAAATCGGACAAATCAAGCCTGTACTCAGGGGCCAGAGCGTAGGTGAAGTACTCGGAGCGGGTCAGATAAGGGAGGCAAACAGGATCTATCTGTTCAGGCTGAAGGGCTTTGAGCTGAGAAATACTGTTCAGATTCACCCGGCAGCACCCGTTCAAAGGGCTGGGGATATGAAGTCCTGGAAGCAATTCGTGATGATCAGCAAGGTATTTCATCCACCAGGCCTCACAGGCTAATCCTTGCGCCTGCTCCCTGGTGGTGGCCATTTTCAGGACCAGAATCCGATCCGGGGCCGCATGATCGTGAATCAGGAGGCTGCGTCCAGCCTGAGTGTACCCAGGGCTTTGAATTCCAGATTTATGCACCAGATCTGAGAGCTCTGCCGGCCTTACTGGGGTCTGAACATTATCCGGCTGGGAAGGTGGCTGGATGCGTAAAGGCAGGCTGCCCAGGGCCTGAGCAGCTGCCAGACTGGCCGATCCTGCGGTCTCAAGGGTGAAAGTGTCCAGGATACGCCAGGCCTGTTCGCGCAAATCAGACTTTGAGGATGTGCGGACAAAGCGGGCAAGAGCCATGGCTGCTTCCTGATACAGAAAATGGGCGCAGGTCTGGTCAGCGTGGCTGGGATCACATAGAGTCCGGCGCAAGCTCTCAATATCCTCAGCCGTGGCCCAATCTGGATTGGAAGCTATTGTATCCGCACAGGAGCGGACATTCATGTATTGTGCGGTGAAGGAAGAAGGCATGGTGTTTGGGAGGAAGAGAGTGATAGTGTGGTATCGGATTATGTGTTCACACCAGGTGTCAGGTTTCAGCTTTGCCTCCGGCAAATCTGAAATATTTTTGCCCCAGAGCGGGCAAAAAA
>JBKHIL010000212.1:0-4037 GCA_046538645.1 Desulfovermiculus sp. | reverse complement strand
TTCCCACGGGACAGGCGAATTCGCACCTCCGGCACCAGTCGGTTACAAGGATCGGAGAGCCTTCTGAGTCTCTTTGGCCGCTCTCAATGGGATTGGCACGATCAGAATTGAGGCGTTGGATACAGGTCGGACGGTCATATTGCCCCTGGACGAACGCATCTTCAGGGCACGCTCTTCGGCAAGGCATGTCACAGCCCTGACAGGGCTGGAAATCCTCCAGCGGACGGCCGGGCGGAAGGCTGCCTTCTATCAATACCGCGCGAAGCCGGACTCTGGGTCCCCATTTGCTATCCAGCAACAGGTTGTTCTTCCCCACCACGCCAAGTCCTGCGAACACGGCTGCATCTTTCAGATACACTCCTCCCTTTTCCACGTGGTAGGGCAGGGGCTGCGCACGAACCCCATGAGTCCTCAACAGCCAGTCCCCTAATTCTTCTGATATTTTTGTCATATGACGATTTCCCGCGGTATTACCGCGATCAAACCAGTCCAGCCGGGGGTCATCTTCTGGATGATGCATGGCCAGCACCAGAAGAGAGCGGGCGTTTGGCAGCCATGGAGTAGGATTTTCTGAATGGCCGGTCTCCCAGCTTCCCGCAGCTTCAGCCTTGTAGGAAGGGCCGGCCAGCACTTCATCGACAGCTGCAATCCCGGCTCGGAAACCATCCTTTTTTTCTGCCTCGGCAATCAGTTCTTCGGCCAGTTGGCGGTTTTCGGTCATATTTTCTCCCGTGTTTGAGGACCCGGCCAAATGTGAGCGTTTTGTATATAAAAATAGTGCAATGACAATGGAAATGCAACTTCCTGGCATTCTGTAAGATCGATCCCGAGTTCTGCTCCACTATGAGCTCAAATCGAACCATTGACAATCCTCAACTTGACTGCCTATACTTCGGTAAAATTAATCAATAAATTCAACTAGAAAAATCCTTGCTTGAGCTTACGACAGCTCTCCTGGTCAGATATTTTGGATCAGCGGGGTGAGTCGGTTATTGAATATGACTATCATTATATGCTGCCTTGCAGAGAACCGGAATAACCCATTCCTGTCCACGTCCGAGAGCAAATCCATTCACGGTATGAACCAACTCCCCGAGCTATGATCAATTGAGGGGTACCGCGTCCTGATCAAGAACCAAGCCCGGTTTTCTGCACCTAAAAAGGTCACAACGTATTGACACATCCCTGCCGGGCATATCCTGCCCCGGGCTTGTCATAGTCCATCCGTAAAGCCTTGCCCTGCGGCAGACATTAATACACTGGAACCAGACTGTACCCATTGGCTTGATATCCAATAGAAGATATCCACCCGTTCTTGACCCGATTAATATCGTCTGCAATCGAATCAGCCTCCACCCCATAATAATCAAGGGCCACCAGACAAACTTCCAAAGTCACGCCCTCTTCAGCCATGACAGTCATGAGTTGGTCTGCCTTTTTAAGCATTTCCCTCTCTTGTGGCGAAAAGCTCTCCCTGTTCTGGGACAGGAGCATGACGGATTTGTCCATGAACACAACGGCAAATTCCGGTTCACTATCAGCGTTGCGGACAGCCTTATCTTGAAACGTCTCATGGACAAGAAAAAGGTGGTCGACAACATTTTCCGGGTCACCGCTTCTGATGTCAAAAACAGCTTTGACATCCTCAACATTCTGGAGTGCAGGATAATCTTGGGATAAACCCGGACCACTGAAGATAAGCAAAGAAAACAGAACAGCCAAAGACACACTCCATGCGACATTCTTCATCCACACTGAGACAGGATGATTGGACAAACCCAATCATGAAGCTGTGGAATTTGAATTTAGAGAAGAATCGATGTGCACATGCATCTGAAAACACTTCGAGAGATCTTTATGGTCAACTTTCTGACTCTTATCTGACCAAATCTGACTCTTGTTCATCCCGGCGGAAAGAATTTTACTTTTTTTACATCTTGGAGTATAATTTTTTTTAAAACAGCTCGGTGAGGCTATGAGACATCCAACCAGACTCTTTATCTTTTCCTTGGTCACTCTTTTGCTTATTTGGTTCACTGCTGGATGCGGTGTCGGTAATCATTTCATCTCCAAGAGGGATCTGGACCGGGTCAATAATAGACTTGACGTTATTGAACATAAGCTGGAGGATCAATCCGCCAAAGCCGACCTTCTCTTGGGTCAATACCGGGAGCATGAACAATTGGCTGTGCAGGCCATGGACCAAAACACCCAATCCTTTCAAGCCATTCAAGACCAGATCGAGCAAGCGCATAATCAAACTGTAACAAAGCTCTCTGTTTTTGAAAGAAACATGAGATCAGAACAGAAATCCGATCCGGATATACAACCCGCCCTGGAAAATATTGGCACAGACAAGTTCTTGATCGGCCGGATTGAAGAGATTCTGCTCAGCCCTCCCGGCCGTATTTTCCATGCCCGCATTGATACCGGCGCCAATACTTCTTCCCTGGATGCCCGAAATATTGAGGCCTTTGAAAGAGACGGCAGCTCCTGGGTCCGCTTTGAAATCCAGGATCCAAAAGAAGAAACCCGGTACACAGTTGAAAAGCCGGTTGTCCGCCACGTGAAAATCATTCAAGCCTCAAGCGAGGAAAAGGACCGCCGCCCTGTGATTGAGCTGCAGTTTCAAATTGGCCGGGTCAAAAGAATCGAGGAGTTCACTCTTGAGGATCGGACCCACATGGACTATCAGGTCCTGATCGGACGAAATATTTTGCGCGATCTCATGGTCGTGGATGTAGCCCAAAAATTTCTCGCCCCATTGCCGCCCGAAAAAAGCAATGGGAAAAATGATCAATGAAATCTAAATCAGGATTTTATCTCATTGTCCTGGTCCTGGTCATCACCGGGCTCAGCCTGGCCTGGCTTCGACACACAGAACTCCAGGTTCCTTTTCAACCGGGGCAAAAAAAAGCGGTCTGGCTCATTGAGGCCAGAATTGATTTTGAGGCTTCCGGCGAACCTGTCCGGGTAAGTCTGAACCTGCCTGACAACCCCCCGGGGTATCGGCAGGTTTCGGAACAGGCGGCGTCAACTGGCTACGGCTTCGCAATAATAGAAAACTCCAAGGGGCGCAGGGCGGAATGGACCAGACGCAACGCCCAGGGGCCCCAGACCTTGTATTATAAGGTTCAGATGGTCGAAGCTGCTCAGTCCGGTTCTCTATCAAAGAGCCAAAAACAGCCGCAGCCGGATGAGGTCTTTTGGGATGCCCTCCAGGCCACTGCCGCCCATCAGCTAATAGAGCAGGCATATGCCAAGTCCAGCACTCCGACCAGTCTTGCCCGGGAACTGGCCAAGCAGCTTACTGCCTCTGAGCCGGACCAGAATGCCTCTCTGCTTTTGAGCCAGTATACTCTGCCCACTTTGATTATGCGCCTTTTGAACCATGCCGGTATCCCGGCCCGGGTCTCCATGGGACTTGAACTGCAGGATGCCCGAAGGTATCAGTCCCTGAAGCCGATTCTGGAAGTATATGACACAGACCGCTGGGTTCCTGTGGACCCGCGCACAGGTGACCACGGCCTTCCGGAGAATATGCTTCTGTGGCAGAGGGCCGGTAAATCCCTTTTGGATGTGACTGGAGGAGAAGATTCGGAGGTTAATTTCTCCATGCTGCGCCAGACCATGCCGGCCATGGATCTGGCCCGGCTGCAACAGGACACAAATGGTATTTCCCGGTTCAGCCTGTATTCTCTGCCCATTGAAGAACAAAGCGTTTTTAAGCTTCTTCTCCTCTTGCCTCTTGGGGCCTTGATTGTGACCTTCATGCGCATCATAATCGGGGTTCACACATCAGGAACTTTTATGCCGGTCTTGATTGCCCTCTCCTTTCTACAGACCCAGCTGGTCCAGGGCCTGTCCGCCTTTCTGCTCATTGTCGCTTTGGGCCTGGTTCTGCGCGGGTACCTGTCCAGACTGAATCTGCTCATGGTGGCCCGGATATCGACCCTTATTGTCCTGGTCATCTTTCTCACATCCATAATCAGCGTGATCGGCCATGAATTGGGCTTTAACCTTGGCTTGACCATCAC
>JBKHIL010000211.1:0-4043 GCA_046538645.1 Desulfovermiculus sp. | reverse complement strand
AGCTCAAGGCCATGGGCATCAAGATCGACAGTCTCACTGCTGAGCAGAATGATTACCTCAATTCCTGGGAGGAAGGCACATAAGCAGAGGTCAGAGGTCAGAGATCAGAGATCAGAGGTCAGAGGTCAGGAGAAACAAAGAGTAATAGTTTCAGATTGTATTGCAAAGAAACGTAAAACAACTTTTTGCAGTGACGTCTTCTTTGCTGACCATAAAAAAGCCCCGCCTTAGCGGGGCTTTTTTATTTCCGGATCAGAACCTGAGTGCCGAAAAAGGCCAGGGAGGCGACCAGAATGATGCTCGGGCCGGTGGAGACATCTAAAGTTACAGAGAGGGTCAGCCCCAAAAAGGCAAAGATCAGGTTTAAGATCAGAGAGATGCCCATCATGTGCAAGGGGGACGGGCTGAAGCGCTCGGCGATAAAAGGGGAGATACTCATCAAGGCAATGACCAGAATCAATCCTACAACCTGAATGACGATGACCACTGAGAGACCGATCATGAGCATGAGCAGGACATACAAAATGGTAACCGGGATTCCCCGGACTCTGGCGAATTCTGGATCAAAGGACATGGCCACAAAATCATGATAAAAATAACCGACTGTTCCCAGGATAATCGTGGTCAGAAGAGCCATCAACCACAGGTAACTGGTGGGGACAGTCATGATGCTCCCAAAGAGATAGCTCATGAGGTCCACGTTGTATCCTGGAGTCAGGTCCAGGAGGATAACCCCCACGGCCATGCCCAGGGCCCAGAGGACTCCGATCATGGTATCCATTCTGTGTCTGGCCTTGAGGCTGACCCAGGCCATGACCAGGGAAGCCGCTATGGATATCAGGGTAATGCCCAGCAAAGGAGCAATACCAAAGTACACGGCCAGCCCGACTCCACCGTAGGCCGTGTGGGCGATGCCCCCGGAAATGAATACAATGCGGTTGATGACCACAAAGGTGCCGATGATGGCACACACGATTCCAGCCATAGCCGCTGCCAGAATGGCGTTGTGCATAAAGTGCATTTGCAGAAGATCAAGCATCTGATGCGTCCTCGTGTCTGGCCAAAACCCGGTGCGGGATCCGGCCGTGCGTTACAAGCTCCACCGGACAATGGTAGGCAGCAGAGAGCATTTCTGATGTAACTTCCGGCTGATCATGGAAATGCACCTGCCGGCTGACGCAGACCACTGATTTTATGTAGGTGGAAAGGACCATGAGGTCGTGGCTGACCACAACAATAGTCACCCGCGCATTGAGCTGCTGCAAAAAATCATAGAACTCCCCTTGTCCCTGGGTGTCAATGTTTGCGGTCGGTTCATCCAGTAAGAGCAGCTTTGGTCTGGAAACCAGGGCCCGGGCCAGCATAACCCGTTGTCTTTGCCCTCCGGACAGATCAGCCATTTGGTTCCGGGCTAATTTCTGTACCCCGGCATTTAGCATTGCTTCTTCAGCCTGTTCCTGGTCCGATCTGGTAAAGCGGTGCCATCCGCCGCCGCCACGCATGCAGCCCATGAGCACGGCCTGTTCTACTGTCATGGGTACGCTGGGGTTGATTTCCGTATCTTGAGGCACATACCCGATATCAGGGACAGCCTGGTGGGGCGGGAGTCCGAAGATGCGGACTTCTCCCCTGGTCGGGGTCAGCAGGCCGAGAATGATTTTCAGCAGAGTGGTTTTTCCCCCTCCGTTGGGCCCGATGACAGCCACAAAGTCCAGCTCCTGAATTTTGAGATTCACGTCCTCCAGGACCCAGTGCTTGTGGTAGGCAAAAGAGAGGTTGCAGATGTCGATGACCGGCGGGTGCGTGCTGTTGGTATTCATGGAAGCTCTTTGGATTCTATTGTTATAAAGTCAATTAAATTCATCCTTGTAAGTTTCATACCGGCTCATTCTGCCAAAGCCCGGCGCAGGGCCCGGGCCTGACGTCGCAAGTTCTCCGCCCAGTCCTGGGCCAAGGGGTCGGCGCTGATCACTTCGGCCCCGATCTCTCTGGCAATGACCCGGGCGCTTTTGTCCGAAAACTGGGGCTGGACAAAAATGGCCTGGATATTTTTGTGGCGGGCAAATGCTATGAGCCGGGCCAATTGGGAAGGCTTGGGGTCTTTGCCCTCCAGCTCCACTGCAATCTGCTGCAGTTCGTAAGTATGCGCGAAATATCCCCAGGCGGGATGAAAGACCACAAAGGGCTGGTCCTGCACCGGGGCCAATACATCGTGCAGATGCCTGTCCAGGGCCTCAATGTCCTGAAGAAATGCAGACAGATTATCCCGGTACTGCGATGCGTTTTGTGGATCAATGGCCTCCAGGGCCCGGCACATGGTCCTGGCCTGAATCTTGACCAGGGGTGGTGAGAGCCAGATATGGGGGTCCTTGATACCAGTATGCCCATTCTGTCCGGTCGACGTCTGATCCGGGCCGGACTTTAAGTTGTGGCGGGCAGGAAGAGCCCTTTTGGGGATTTCTTTGTCTGTGTGCACAATCTCCATCTTGGGATTTACGGCCTGAAATCTGTCCAGCCAGGCCCGTTCAAAGGGCACTCCCACGGCAAAATATATATCTGTTTTTGCCAGCCGGGAGAGTTGGCTGGGCTTTGGCTCATAGGTGGCGGGATTTGAGCCGGGCTGGATCATGATCTCGACTTCAACGAGTCCCTGGCCGATAGCCTGTATGAATGCTTTCTGGGGAGGTATGCTCACAAAGGCGTTTATCGGTGAGGCATACAGGTTGGCTGCCACCGGGAATATGATGGCCAGGATGCAGGAGATCAAAACTATCCGGCCCATAATCAATGTCCTTGTTCAGAAAAGGATTGAACCTGATAGGTCATGATCTCAACGTCTCCTTGCTGCCAGGCCTCCTGAGGCAGCCCGGCCTTGAGGCACAAATTGCTTAAAAAGGCCTCCGGCTGAGGGAGCTGCTCCCAAACCTGGGGCAAGAAGGTGGATTGAGCCATGCCTTTTTTCAATATGAGGCCATCAACTCCAGGCCGCAGCCTGTTCACCAGATCCCGGGGGAAGGAGTATCTAAAGGGCTGAGGAGAGCTCAGGATACTGATTTCTATGTCCACTTCCGCCAGTTCCCGGCTAGTGAGCGGAGGAAAACGCGGATCGTGCAAGGCGGCATTAATGGCGTTGTTTCGGATATTGTCCCGTAAGGGCTCATCTCCTGTCAGACTGCCGATACACCCGCGCAACTGGCCGTGGATGTGCAGGGTGACGAATGTGCCCTGCTTTTGATCAAAGACTGGATCTTTGAGCCGTTCATCCAGATCTTTCGGAATTCTTGATTGATCTCCACCCAATTTCTTGATCAGGGTGGCCCGGGCCAGATCCAGCAGGGTCTGGCCTTGTGCATTGGTTAATTGTTCGGCCATAGGAGAACACCTCGCTTTTCTCATTTTTTACAGCGGTGACCATTCCAGAATATCCAAGATCTCCTCCCGGGTGTATAACCGCCCCTGACCAATCCCGGGGCACGCCATGGCCGCCTGTTTCCAGGCATAGGTGCTGCGCATGTATTTGAGCCAAAAAGGAAAACTCCGGCACTGCTGCGGCCGGACTGGATAAATACGGCATCCCTGGTCAAAGAAAAGACAGGATCCGCTAAGATCTTCCTTCACAGTGAGTCCATCATCATAGGGCAAAAGGAACCGCAGTTTCAAAGAACTGATAGATATGCCCAGAAAATCAGCGATTTTGACCATTTCCTGAAAGTCAACCCGCACGGTTCCCGGTTCTCCTGTACAGCACTTGCCGCATTGCTGGCAGGTGAAGCGGATCCCGGAATCGAAAAAATAACTCATCCGGTCGGAAACCATAAGCTCAAAGCTCCAGAGGCCTAGGAAAAATGATGCTGCAAAAACCGGAGCAGCTCCCGGTGCCAGGTCTGAGGTTGATGCAGATAGCACGGATGCCCGGCTCCGGCAATTATATGCATGCTGGAGGCTGGAATCTCCTGGTGCAAAAACTGAGCATATTGAGGAGGAGAAATGGTATCCTGGTCCCCCCAGATCAGGCAGCAGGGGACATGAATATCCTTGAGCCG
>JBKHIL010000210.1:0-4048 GCA_046538645.1 Desulfovermiculus sp. | reverse complement strand
ATGATGGGTTCCATACTGTCACCAGAGACCTGGAGCAGGACCATGCTGGGGATACTGCCTTTGGCCTTCAGCCATGAAGAGTGAAAGGCATAGGGGCCTTGGCCTTGGAGGTCAGTGTCAGGCCCAAGTTCTCCCGGCCTGCATAATCTGGGACCTATGCGGGGGACAGGGTGGTACTGCCCGCCAGGGGAAGGATCGGGTTTACGCTCATCGATCTTCCCGCTGAGCCAATCCGGATCCAAAGAGAAATCCCGGGCCAGCCTGTAGACCCATCTTTCCGGAACAGTGCCCCGTTCCTTGGCCTGGGTCACGGCCGAGCGATTGACTCCTAAGTGTCTGGCCAGCTTGGTTTGGGACTGTATAGGGGTTGACGAGCAAAGACGGGTGAAGAATTCTGCAAATGAAGGCATGGGGTTTCCTTTTTTCACTCCAGGCTTTACAATCAAAGGCTTGAAAGTTTTGATATCCGAGCACAATCAGGGCTTGAGCGCAATCCTGATGTCGCGTCAATTCACAATAATCCAACCCAAAGCGATAACCAAACATGAGTAGTGAATATTTTGATGTCATTATTGTCGGCGGTGGACCAGCCGGACTTTTTGCTGCCCATTACTTAAGCAAGCACTCTGATTTGCGGATCCTCCTCCTGGACAAAGGCCCCATGCCCGGGGAGCGCAAATGCTTGATGAATGATTCGCATAAATGCGCCCACTGCCGGCCATGCAATATCTTGTGCGGTCTGGGCGGAGCCGGTTTGTTCTCTGACGGCAAGCTGAATTTCATTCCTAAACTGGGAAAGACCGATCTTCTCCAGTTCATGTCCTGGACCAGGGCCAATGAGCTGATCTCAGAGACAGAGGCTATTTTCAACGCCTTTGGCATGGACGGAGAGGTGTATCCCACAGATATGGAAAAGGCCAAGCTGCTGCGCAAAGACGCCCGGAAAGAAGGTATAGAACTTTTGCTCATCAGGCAAAAGCATCTTGGCAGCGATAACCTGCCAAAGTATATTGGAGACATGGTGGATCAAATCCAGGACCAGGGGGTTCAGATCCGCAGCTTAACCGAGGTCGCCGACTTAGTGGTCAGGAACGAGCAGGTTTTAGGTGTTATGACCCTGAGCGGGCGTGAGTTCAGAGCCAAATGGGTCATCCTGTCACCAGGCCGGGGAGGAGCGGAATGGATGAATTCTCTGGCCGACCGGTACCATCTCGGCCGAAGCCAGAGGGGGATTGAAGTTGGGGTCCGGGTAGAAGTGCATGAAGATATCATGCAGGACCTCACAGATATTATCTACGATCCTACATTTTTCATTCAGACCGGGAAATATGATGACCAAACCCGGACGTTTTGCACCAATCCCGGAGGGTATGTTTCCCTGGAGAACTATCAGCGTTTTGTGTGTGTTAACGGTCATGCATATGAGAATAACAAGTCAGAGAATACCAATTTTGCTTTTTTATCCAAGGTCGTACTGACTGAGCCCATCACTGACAATCAGGCCTATGGTGAATCAATCGGCCGTCTGGCTTCCTTAATAGGAGGTGGAAAACCCATATTGCAGAGATTTGGAGACCTCAAGCGCGGCAGGCGAAGCACCTGGGCCCGGATTGGCAAATGCTATATCCAGCCCACTTTGCAGTCTGTCATCTGCGGGGACATCGCCATGGCCCTGCCGGAAAGGATTATGACCAATATAGTTGAGGGTATTCACAAACTGAACAAGGTGGTCCCTGGTGTTGCGAACGATGAGACTTTACTTTATGCTCCGGAAATAAAATTTTTTGCCACCCAGATCTCCACAGACTCCAAGCTGCAAACGCATATCAGCAATTTGTATGTTGCCGGTGATGGAGCCGGAGTAGCCGGAAACATTGTATCTGCTGCAGCCACCGGACTCATTCCGGCCAAGGCTGTTCTCGACCAATTAAGTGATTAATAGTCATCCGGATCAAGGGGAAGAAAGAGCTGGAAATCTGATGAGTCGTCTGTTTCGCAGTGCCATGTGCAACCAACACATTGAAAACTATTCAATTTTTTGTTGATATACCATCGGCCCTTGTGGGGATGAGGGCAGTTAAAAAAGGTATACACCTGACCTCGAACATGACCGCGAAAAGGAGTATACCCGCTATGGCGCAAATAGGTTATAAAGTCCATACCTTTCTCCATCCAGTTGCGTCCAGCCCGGCTGTGGTCAAAACATACCAAACAAAGGAGATGATGTCATGACCAAGAGCTTGCATTGTTTAGTTTCCGGGAAAGTTCAAGGAGTCAATTTCCGAACCTGGGTCAAAGGCCAAGCCGAACAGCTGGGAGTCAAGGGTTGGGTACGCAATCTGGATGACGGCCGGGTGGAGGTATTGGCCCAGGGCAGTGAGGATGCCTTGCAGGACTTGAAGGGAAGGCTGGCCACCGGATCGACCATGAGCCGGGTAGATAATGTGGAAACCAAGTGGATTGATTATGATAAGCACCACACAGGCTTTGAACTTCGCCTGTGATCAGGAAATGATTTGGGATATCTTTTGGCCGGAGGCGGACCGACTCCGGCCAAGAGATATCTACGTTTCCGCTAAAGGGCATCTCCCAGCGAGGCATTGAAGGCCCGATCTCTGCTGTTTGATGGGATAATCAGTTTTTTTTGTTTCTGGGCTGAATCCCGAACTTTTTAATTTTATAATGCATTGCCCTGCGGCTGATGCCAAGCATCTTGGCAGCTCGAACCTGAACCCACCCGCAGTGTTCCAGGGCCCGAAGGATGGTCGTTCGTTCGCTGTCTTCCAGGGACAGGGAAGGAAGGTGATCGTATGCGTGCCCTGTTTCGCTTTTTTCTTGCTCAAGCTGCAGGTGCCCGGGTTGAATGGTGGTATCTGGGCTCAGGATCAATGCCGTCCGCAGCATCTGTTTGAGCTCCCTGACGTTTCCAGGCCAATGATACTGCTTTAAACACTGCATGGCCTGTTCTGAGATATTCTTGGGGGTATAACTGCCCTGGCTGCACAATTGAACAAGCAATCTCTCGGCTAAAAGCGGGATATCTTCAATGCGCTTCCTGAGCGGGGGAATCTCGATGCTTATTCCTTTGAGCCGGAAGTAGAGATCCTCACGGAATTCACCCCGGGTGACCATGGAAGGGAGATCCGCGTTTGTTGCAGCAATAATTCTGCAATCGATGTGTATATGCTGGCTCGCTCCAACCCGCCGAATGGTCCGTTCTTGCAGGAAACGGAGCAGCTTAGACTGCATTTCAAGAGGCAGAGTGCCTATTTCATCCAGGAAAAGAGTCCCTTGATCTGCTTCTTCCAGGAGGCCCTTGCGATTGGAAACCGCTGAAGTAAAGGCCCCTCTTTTATGCCCAAAGAGTTCACTTTCCAGCAGGCTGTGCGTGGTTGCTCCACAGTCTACAATGGAGAAGGGTCCCGCCGATCTCGGACTCAGGTTGTGGATAATCTGGGCGGCTAATTCTTTTCCGGTCCCGCTCTCACCAAGCAAAAGCACATCGGCATCAGTGGGAGCAACCCGGCTGATCATATCATAAACCCGATCCATTGCAGGGCTTTTACCGCCCCACAGTTTTTCAGAAATTATCGAGTTGTTGCTGGAGCGCCTCTTGGGACTGCCTTCTTGAAGATGTTCGTTAACTAACTCAACAAGTTCTTCGCCTTGAAAAGGCTTTTCCAAATAATTGGCAGCTCCATATTTTACCGCCCGAACTGCATCAGGGATTGAGGCGTAGGCTGTGAGCACGATGACCGGAAGGCCTGTCCATCTGGTCTGAATTTCCTGCAGAAGCTGCTTTCCATCCATTTTGGGCATTTTTACATCTGTAATCACCAGGTCTACTTCATGCTGCTGGAGAATCTGGAGGGCAGAACTTCCATCTTGAGCCAGGAATACTGAAAATCCAGCGGACTCAAGGCGAGCTTCAAGGACATTCAGAATGCTCTTGTCATCGTCGACAACAAGTATGGTGTGAGGAATATGAGTTGTTTGGGTCATGCCAGCGCAGCTAAAGGTTTTTCCTCTTATATTGCAGGTCCTGGTA
>JBKHIL010000209.1:0-4059 GCA_046538645.1 Desulfovermiculus sp. | reverse complement strand
AATGATGGTCTTTGAGGATTTAGCGCGGTCCCGGTGATATGTTTTCTCCTTGATTAACCCGGCAAATATTTACCCCAAACGGGCATGAATTCACCCAAGCTCCTGATATTATCCACCCTGACGCAAGCATCCTGGATATCCGGGCAGGCTTTGGCCAATGCTGCCGGAATCTCCAGAACAGCCATCTGGAAACACATCCATACCCTGCGTGAGGAAGGATATCCCATCCAGGCCTCGTCAGGCCGGGGCTATCGACTGGAATATATCCCCGACCGTTTGGGAGCCGAGCCGGTCCAGGCCGGTTTGCAGACCACGGTCCTGGGCCGGATCATTGTTTTTCGGCCAGAAGTCGACTCCACCCAGAATCTGGCCAAGATGTTGGGCCAGCAAGGAGCACATGAAGGAACCGTTGTCCTGGCCGAATCCCAGACCCAGGGACGCGGCCGCCGGGGACGGTCCTGGTCTGCGATCCCCAAGGGAGTGGCCTTATCCGTCATTCTCAGGCCGGATATTTCTCCGGACCAGGCCCCTCATTTTCCTTTATTGACCGGAGTGGCTGTAGGACGGGCCATATCCAGGGTCTGCAACCTCATCCCTGGCCTGAAATGGCCGAACGATATTCTTATCAAGGGGTTGAAGGTGGTGGGCATACTGGCCGAGCTCGATGCCGAGATGGATAGGATCAATGCAATCTATCTGGGCATTGGCCTGAATGTTAATGCCACACGTAAGGACATTCCGGAGGAGCTGGCCTCCATCGCCACCTCCCTGCGCATCCAGTCCGGACAGGAAATACACCGCCTGTCTCTGGTCCGCAGCGTGCTGGAAGAGCTGGAAGCGGCTTATTTCATCTATATGAGCCAGGGGTTTGGCTCCATCCGCCAGGCCTGGAAGGATCACAACATCACGCTGGGCCAGACGGTGCGGATCACCTCCGGAAATATGGATCTGACCGGAACTGCCCTGGATATGAACGCCAGCGGTGCCCTTTTGGTCCGCACGCCGGACAACACTGAAAAGGCCATTACCGCCGGAGAGGTCCAGTTATGCCCCCGGTTATGACCTTTCAGGCAGTTCACGCTCTGAAAACCCATTGAGTCTGCAAATAAAGAGCTTGGCTCCAAACAAAAGGAACAGCCCTGTATGCATCACTTCCATGAACAAAACGGAGAGTTGTGGGCCGAAGAGGTCCGGGTGGCCGATCTGGCCCGGGAGTTCGGCACTCCCTTGTATGTGTATTCTACTGCTACCCTCACCCGGCACTTTGAGGCCTTTGATTCTGCATTCTCCAAAATTCGGCACATGACGTGCTTTTCCGTCAAATGCAACTCAAATCTGCACATATTGCGGCTCTTAAAAAAACTGGGAGCAGGAGCAGATATTGTATCTGGTGGAGAATTGCACCGCACCTTGATGGCTGGGATGGACCCCAAAACCATTGTCTTTTCCGGGGTGGGCAAGCAGGAATTCGAGCTGCGGGCGGCCCTGGCTGCGGACATTCTCATGTTCAACGTGGAGTCGGCCGATGAGCTGGAGACTCTGAGCCGGGTGAGCCGGGAGACAGACACCACGGCCAGGATCAGCCTGCGTATCAATCCGGATGTGGACCCGCAGACCCATCCGTATATCTCCACCGGACTCAAAGAGAATAAGTTCGGCATTGAGATGGACCAGGCTTTAGACCTTTATGCCCGGGCCAAGGAGTTGCCAGGTATCGAGCCAGTGGGCATAGACTGTCATATCGGATCTCAGCTGACACAGATCTCGCCTTTCCTGGATGCCCTGGAACGGCTCAAAGCCCTGCGCAGTGAGCTGGTGGATATGGGCCTGCCCATTCAATACCTGGACCTGGGCGGGGGACTGGGCATTACCTATGGAGAAGAGGACCCTCCCCACCCCAAGGAGTTCGGGCAGGCCTTAAGTCAGTCCCTGCAAGATCAGGACTTGACCTTGATTCTGGAGCCCGGCCGGGTGATTGCCGGGAACGCCGGCATCCTGGTCAGCCGGGTCTTAAGTACCAAATCCACGGCCCATAAAAATTTTGTCGTTGTGGATGCAGCCATGAATGATTTGATCCGGCCCTCGTTGTACAGCGCGTATCATCGCATCGCAGAGGTAAAGCTCAATCAGCGCCAGGAACAGAGCGTGGATGTAGTAGGGCCTATCTGCGAAACCGGGGATTTTCTGGCCAAGGACCGCATCCTGCCCGGTCTGCAGGCCGGCGATCTCCTGGCTGTTTTCTCGGCCGGGGCCTATGGATTCACCATGTCCTCGCAGTACAATTCCCGGCCCCGGGCGGCCGAAGTCTTGGTGGACAAGGATCAGGCCCGGCTCATTCGCCACCGGGAAACCTTTGCCGATTTGATTCGCCTGGAAGAAGGGCTGTAGGCCGGGTTTTTGTATTTTGCACAGACGTTCAAACTGCTCTTACTTGGCCTTGGTGGGAAAGACCATCTGACCGCCCAGATAGCCAAGGCCCATAACCAGCAGGGCCAGAGCCAGAATCAGAAGATTATAGATCCAGCCGAAAAAGAGCAGATCAACCAGACCTGTGGCCCGCAGGAGAAAGGCCAGAACGCCTGTACCCAGAAGGGTTATGGCCAGACGTATCTTCCAGCGGATTATGGCCGTTTTCTTCAACCGGTAATTGACCCACCAGGTCAAAAACCCGGTCCCTACTGTAGCCACAGCGGACAGGACTCCGAGAATGAGCATGACAAAGGCAAAGACCTCAAAATTCAGGCTGGGAGTCGTACCAAATATTCCGTGCAGGATCAGAAACAGCAACGCAGCCACCAGATAGGCGGTTGGAAAATGGACGCTTATGGGGTGCGGATGGCGGCGCAGCATAGGGAAAAACCGAAACAGGGTCTTTATGGGGCCTGGTAGATCACCACTTCGCTGCTCCGGCTTGAGTACCCCCACCTCTTGAACGTTTGGTTTGGTAAACACCTCAGCAAAATGCGGTGCGGCAGCCAGCTGATCGGTCAGGTCTGCACCGGACAGGTGCAGACGCATATGCGACCCGTCTTTCCACAGCGGGCTTTTGGACAGGTCATACACCGTATTTTCAAAAACGACATACACAGGCCGTCCGTCCCGGCCGTCACCCTGCGCAATTTCCTCCAGCGTAAACTCCCGTTTTGATTTGCTCATAGCTGTCCTCACAGTAGGTTGAGTAGGTTGGATTCCAAAATCAGTTAACGCCTGGCCAGGATGTAGTAATAGTCTTCTGGAGGATACTCTGGATGGCGAAGCCCCGGTCCGGGTCTGGAGGAAATGATCTGAAACCCCCCGGCCTTCAGTATTTTAAGTACTGCCTTCAGATCCGTATGTTCGATCTCTGATGTCACTCCGAACACAGCGCCTGATCTTTTCAGCAGCGGCAAAAGCTTGGGCACTACATCCTCGGGAGGGACCCATTCTCCAAGCGCACCTACAGAAATAAGAGCTCCAAAGGCATCCCTCCATGGCAGGTCATCCAGAAGCAGATTCCCGGTAAATATCTTATTATAACCGGCAGCTTTCGCTTTTTCAAGCATTTTCTCCGAGATATCATAGCCCGTCACCTGATGTCCGTGTTCAACAAAGGGCTTTCCGGATAATCCGGTTCCGCAGCAGATATCTATAACTTCGGTTTGTGGCCTGAGGTGCGGAAGCACAAGCCGGCTCAGTCTGTTCGGGCCCAGATAGGTACCTTGAACATCTGTATCGTGATCAATCGAGCTGGGTACATCGAGGTCAGGACCGAAAGCCCAGGCATTGAAAAAGGTCTGCACGTCTTTATATGAGTCATAGGTGCACCTTTCTCCCCATTTGGTCCGTACTAACGCTTCAAGCTCGTAAGTGAGCTGTGCAGACTCATGAGCCATGATTTCACTCCTTGCATTTTATTTCATCTTATCAGCCAGAGAGAAGCTCTCCAGTTCTGTATACATAGCCTGCCTGACCCTTTGCCAGATATCCCGGGTGGGGCAATTCTTTGAACGATCACATGCTTCCGGGTGATCGACACAATCCACCAGGGATGTTGAGCCCTCAAGGGCCCGGACAATGTCG
>JBKHIL010000208.1:0-4070 GCA_046538645.1 Desulfovermiculus sp. | reverse complement strand
CGATAATGAGCCGGCTCATTGCGTGAAGTATTGCCGGGAATGTGAGCTGAGCTGTCCGGTGGGGAGGTAGGGCGGACGGAGAGTCTCTCCAACGTATGCGAGCCGTGTTTAGGGCCGGAGCTCCTGGGCTGACCCTGTAAAACTGTCGCGAAAGCCACTAAATGGAATACAGCCTGCTCAGTGCTCTGCTTCATCTATTCGAATTCTTCAATTGGTGTAGGTCTTATGCTGTGTATTCAAAAAGGCCCATATCAATAACCACTTCACCGCTCAGGACATTTCTCACCTGCCAGGCAGCCTTACCCGGCTGAATGACCCATATCTGGGTCTGGATGGGTATGCCCGGGTATAAGGGACGGGAAAAGCGACAGGACATTTTGTGGACCTTTTCGGGTTCTCCGGGTATCAGATTTTGGACACAGGCCCTGCAGGCATAACCAAAGGTACACAGGCCGTGCATAATCGGCTTTTCAAACCCGGCTTTTCGGGCAAACTCAGGATCTACGTGCAATTCAAAGGTATCTCCGGACAGTCGGTACAATAAAGCCTGATCTTTTGAGGGCTGATCCGGGACTCTACAATCGGGTTGTCTTTCCGGAATTTCCTTTCTTCGTTTTCCCGGCCTGGACCCTCCGAATCCTCCGTCCAAACGGGCAAAAATGGTCATTACGTTGGTGAACAACTCCTCTCCCTGCTCGTTGCAGGTCAGGCCCCGGGCCTCTATGAGGGCCCCTGTGTCCCGGCCCAGATCGTATATATTTGAGATTTCTCCCTGGGTGACAAGAGTCCCCTCTCTGGGCAGGGCCTGATGAAAGATGAGTTCCTGCTCAGCATGCAGGATTCCCTGGAGACTGGCCTGTGCCTTGGCTCCAGCCTGAAAAAAGAAATCAAAAACTGCACTGATGGCAAAGCTGGGAAGCACCTGCAGATTTTTCTCATACACAAAGTTGAGCTCATCCGCTCCTGCTCCTACACCCAGGGCATACAGGATTACATCTTTCCATGTGTAGGTATGGATCAAGGGGCCGATCTCCTGACCCACAGCCTGAGGGTTCAAGGCCATACCCAGCTCCTGCGCGTTTTTTTGTTACTGGCTGCAATGAGCAAAAGACAGAGGGAATCCCTGGTATTGACCGGTACAGGCAGAGACACGGATGTATGAGTTGTTTGTCCCGGCCCGCCAGAGAGAATACGGCGGGCCGGGGGAGGTTGAGGGCAGATCAGCTGCCCTTCACGCCTTTGGCGATCCGGTCGCCGATATCCTTATCTATGTTCCGCCAGTATTCTAAGGCCCGTTCCAGGACCGGTTCAGTGACACCCTTTTTCAAGTGACCGACAACATTGGACACCAGCCGGTCGCGCTGGGCGTCATCCATGACCTCCCGCACCAGGGTGCCGGGCTGGCCAAAGTCGTCGTCATCCTTGCGCAGGGTATAGGCGGCCCGGACGAACTCCCCGTCGGCAGACCAGACGGCCAGTTCAGGATAGCGCTCGGGATCGGCCTGCGAGCCGCCTTTGGAGTTCGGAGCGTAGACAGGATCGGAGACATTCTGAATCCGCATTCTCCCGCCCTTGCTGTAACTGTTTACCGGGACTATGGGCCGGTTGACCGGGATCTGTTTGTAGTTCACTCCCAGCCGGGCCCGGTGGGCGTCGGCATAGGAAACAAGGCGGGCCAGGAGCATCTTGTCCGGGCTGGGGCCGATTCCGGGGATAAAGCTGTTCGGCTCAAAGGCCGCCTGCTCGATCTCGGTATGAAAATCGCTCGGGTTGCGGTTTAAGGTCAGCCGGCCGACCTCGTGCACCGGATAGTCGGTATGGGGCCAGACCTTGGTCAAATCAAAAGGATTGAATCGATAATTCTTGGCATCCTCAAAGGGCATGATCTGCACCTTAAGCGTCCAGCTGGGATAATCCCCCCGCTTGATGGCATCAGACAGGTCGCGGCGGTGATAGTCGGGATCCTGGCCAGCCATACGGTCCGCTTCCTCATCAGTCAGAAAATCAATTCCCTGATCAGTCTTGAAATGATACTTGACCCAGAACTTCTCGCCCTTGGCGTTGACCCACATGTAGGTATGGCTCGTGTAGCCGTTCATGTTCCGATAGGTCTTGGGGACCCCGCGATCGCTCATCAGGATGGTCACCTGATGGGCGGTTTCAGGAGACAGGGTCCAGAAATCCCACTGCATGTCATGATCCCGCAGGCCGGTGTCGGCCCGGCGCTTTTGGGAATGGATGAAGTGCTGGAACTTCATGGGATCACGCACAAAGAACACCGGGGTGTTGTTCCCCACCATGTCGTAGTTGCCCTCGGTGGTGTAGAACTTGAGGGCAAATCCGCGCACGTCCCGCCAGGTATCGGGGCTGCCGGCCTCGCCGGCGACTGTGGAAAACCGGGCCAGGACCTCGGTCTTGGTGCCTGGCTGGAACACACACGCCTTGGTGTAGGCGCTCACATCCTGGGTGACCTCGAAGTGTCCGAAAGCCCCTGAACCTTTGGCATGGGGCTGGCGGTCAGGGATCATCTCCCGGTTAAAGTTGGCCATCTGCTCCATAAGGTAGTGGTCCTGGAGCAGAATTGGGCCGTCAGGCCCGACGGTAAGGGAAAACTCGTTGCTGGATACCGGGTTTCCCGCATCATTCGTGGTCTGTTTGGGATCGTTGTTTTTCATTTGGTTCTCCTTGTGGGAATGATTTTCACTATCAATATCATCTTGGCCCCCAATGTTCAAGTCATTTCTGGTCATCAGGAGAAAACAAGTTTTTACTTTAGCATTCAGCCGGGAAAAATAAAAGATGAAAAAAAGTACTTTTTTTCATCTTTTATTTTTCCCGCATCTGAGCAGGGCAGGTGAAGAGTGCAGGCAGGAAGAAGCCCCTTATGCACCGGGGGCTGCTTCCTGAGGGCGGGGCGCTGTATGCGGAGATGAAATCCCGGGTATGATCGGGGCGGATTGGCAAAAAGTACTTTACCTTTTGTCCTTATTAGTAAAGATAAGGATGCTGTGAATCCAAGATGTTAGCCCAGGTGGTCAATGTCTATGGGGCGCCCGCATTTGGGGCATCTTTTGAGCATTTTCATCCGTGCTGTGGGGCCGTAGAGGTGAAAGATTCCATTGGGTGTAAAAATATAGGCCACATACACCTTATTCCCGCATTTGCAGTAGCGTTCTTGCATCTTGATCCTCCTTTGGTCTGGGCTTGATTAACAAATGTAAACCAAGGCGGCAAAAAAAGTCTCAATATTCCCTGCTGCTCCAAAGCACCCGGCCAATGATTCGTAAGGTGTTGATCTCTTCGCCCTGGAGGGTGACAGGTGAATATTTGCGGTTTGTACTCAGCAGGATGACAATATCCCGGGTGGACTGTATGCGTTTGACATGGATGGCGTCCTCCAGGCCAAGCACATACAGGGCCTGGCTCATGAGGTGCTTCTGACTGAGGTCCACCAGGATGTCGTCACCATGTTCCAGCTCCGGAGACATGCTGTTTCCTGTGACCTGCATGGTCACCATCCTCTCCGGGCTGCCTTTTTTTCTGAGCCAGGGCTCGGTAAAGGGAATCTCATCTATGACATGATCCTGGATCTCAAATGAGCCTCCACCGGCGCAGGCCTTGGCTGAGACCTTGGGGACAAAAAACGTATGCTGGTGCGCGGCTGAAGAGACCGGGCCCTGTCCAGTCTCGAGCCAGCCCGGGTTGAGGTTGAATACAGAGGCGATCTTGAGACTCCAGGTTTTGGGCACTCCGCGTCTTTTGGCCAGCGTGATGGCGGCAGGGCCAATGCCCAGGAAACTGGCCAGTTCCTTCTGAGAGCGCATGCCTGTCGCGGTCCGGACTCTATGGAAAAATTCTTCAAAATTCATAGCCACCTCATGATGAAAGCAAATTTACAAAAGTAAAATGAGAGTGTCAAGAGAGGAGAGGCTGCCTTTCCAGGGTGATTTTGTTCTCAGGTGTAAGGAGCCTTAAGTGTTCAGTCCCGCCGTTGACGGGACTGAACACATTACCCCAGGAATTGACATCCTCAAAGGATCGCAATCATAATCAAAATAAAACTCAGGAGG
>JBKHIL010000207.1:0-4073 GCA_046538645.1 Desulfovermiculus sp. | reverse complement strand
CGTTCAGATTGCGATCACCCTGCCCCAGACCCTGGCTGATCTGAAGAAGATTCGTGGAGTTGGGGCCAAGACGGCAGACAAATATGGCCGGGAGCTGATCGATATGGTGGCTGCCTATCGCCGCAAATACGGGATTGAGGAGGTGGTTTTGCCGGAGAAATCAAGATCTGCACCCCATCAGCAGACAAGCGACAAGGGGCAGAGAACAGATACCAGACAAACCACTCTGGAGCTGTTCAAAAAGGGGAACACCCCAGATCAGATCGCCGCGGTCAGGGGCCTGGCCAGATCCACGATTGAAACTCATTTGAGCTCCTTGGTCCACCAAGGAGAATTGGGCATCGATGAGCTGCTGGCCCCGGACATCCAAGAGAGTATTGAACAGGCCATTTCCGCGGCTGATGGGGATTCTCTGAAGGAAATCAAGAACATGCTTGGCGATGAGATCAGCTATGGACAGATAAAAATCGTCCTGGCCCACCAGGGAACCTATGTCCGCTAAGAGGCAGCTGCCTGGGGATTGTGACGAACAGCTGGGTTTGAATCTGCGGCATGCGAACGTTGAATTCGCTGGACCCCGCTCTGCAAAGTTTATGAGCCAGGATCAGGGATAGGCCATGACCGGTCATGATACTGGATCCAGGTCTTGTTTTGTCCCTCGTCGAACAGCATATAATGAGACAGGGTAACCAAGGCCCGTTCTGAAAACTTGACCCGTTCGCCGTCCAGGTCCATGTAGAGGTGGTCGTTTTGGATGAACAGCTTGTCTGGAGGGAGGAGGACTTCCTGTCCGGTATTCAGCTTCAGTATCACTTCCTGGTCTTTCTCCTGGACATCAAACACAAAAAGTACAGTATCCTCATAGGGAAAATAGATTTTTTCCCGGTAATGGGGATGATCCTGGGTCAGGAAGTAGCCGTGTTCATCTTTTTGGATGCAGGAGTGAAAGTGGGCGATGATTTTGGGATTTTTGAATTTACCATGCCGGTTGCGCCAGCGGCCGTCCTTGTCCAGCCAGAAGACGGCCTCTTCCCTGGGGATTATGCGGACAGGAAGGGAGGTATTGTTCATAACTGTCCCTGCTAGTACAGGAAGGGTTTGTGCAATCACGTGGGGGATACAAAGCCGGGAAAGAGGCGTAGTCCTGGAACGTGTTGAAAGTGTTTGTCGAAAGTTATGAGCACAGATCCACTACACTGTTTGTACATTGCCGACAATGTCAACTATTCTTGTTTCACCAGCCAAGAGCTTTGTAGAGGCATTGGTGTCCAATAGGACCTTGTCAAGATTCAAGCTCCAAGAGTTTGGCTGCGTTCAGGCCCAAAACAGCACCTAGTTCATTCTGATCCAGTCCCGAATTTTCAAATTCCCGGAAATAGCGCGTGGGCGGCAGGAGAGGAAAGTCGGTGCCCAGGATCAGTTTGTCCAGACCTACGGCCTCGGCCATGGCCGTAAGGGCCTGGGGGCGGTAGAGAAAGGGCATGGCCGCGGTGTCGAACCAGACATTGGCCAGGGTTTCCTGCACCTCTTTTTTCAGAAAGGCGTAAAAGGGCAGACCGCCGCCCAGATGGGCCAGGATCCAGGTTGTCTCCGGTGTGGCCTGGAGCAGGGAGTAGAGTTGGGACAGGGTCATGGGGCTCTTGCCCGGATAATTATGTCCGATGGGCTCGTTGGTATGCAGGCAAATTAGGGCCTTGGCCTCGGCGCAGAGCTTGGCCAGAGGGAGTAAGGCTTTTCTGGCTTCTTCGTCTATGCCAGCAGAATAAAAGGCCAGCTCGCCGATACCCAGGGCCCCGGCCTGCAGGCAGCGATCGGCTTCATGCCTTGCTTTGGGATGGGTGGCGTCGAAGCAGCCCAGGGGAAAGAGCCGGTGGGGATAGCGTTTTGCAGCTTCCAGGACATAGTCGTTGTTGAGCTGAAAATTCTCTTCTTTGCGCCACGGAAAGCCAAAGACCACAGCCTTGTCCACTCCCTGCTCATCCATGGTCTGGATCAGCTCAGCCGCTCCCACCAGCCTGGCTTTGGGGTCTTTATAAATTGCGGCGAATTCCGGTTCGTCCGCTAGATAGGCTTGTCGATTATTCCGGACCTCCGGAGGGCAGATATGGACGTGGGCATCGATGATCATAGGGGCCTCATTACGCGATTTGAAATTTTAAAATGCACATTTGAGATTTGAAGAGAAAATCCTCGCCTTTCCTTGCCGGCAAGGTACAGCACTTAGGACAAGTTCCCGCTTTTTCGCTTGCCCAGCATGATATCCAGGATCGTGGCTCCGGTCTGGGTCATGCCCTCCCGGCAGAGCTGTCCCAGATGAGCGATGCTTTGTTCAGGCGTCAGACCCAGGATGCCTTCCACCGGGACTGCGCCCACACCCCGTTGGGCCAAAAGGGCTGCCTGCACGGCAGAACCAGCCGCAGTGGCCAGTTTCAGGGCGCAGCCGGTCTTGGCCCCGTCGCAGAGCACCCCGCCCAGGTCTTCGATCACATTGTTTATGGCCCGGGTGATGCATTGCTTATCCCCGCCCAAAGCATAGGCCAGGCCGGCGGCTGATCCGGCCCCGGCAGCCAGGGAGCAGCTGCAGACCGCGGACAGGCGGCCGGTATAAGTCTTGATGTAGGCGGTCACCAGATGGCTGAGTCCAATGGCTTGAAGCAGAGTCTCTTCCGAACAGTCCAGGAATTGTCCGGCGGCCCAAATGGGCAGGATGGCCGTGAGTCCGTTGTTGCCGCTGCCAGCCGAACTCATGGCCGACAGGCCGGCTCCGGCCATGCGCGCGTCCGCAGCTGCAGCGGTCTGGATCTTGGCCGCCAGGAGCATGTCCTTGCTTAAAACGCCTTCTTCAACCAGGCCGGCCAAAGCTTTGCCTACGCCCAGTCCGGAGGCGTGGGTCAGACCGTGCTCGGCCAACTGCATGTTCATATCCACGCCTTGGCGCAGAAAGGCCAAGTCTTCCGCATCAGCCTGTTCCAGAAGCTTGATCAGAGAGGATAAAGACTGCTCATGAAGCCAGGCCTCCAGATGTCGAACGTCATGATGAGCGGTGGACCCTGGTTCCCGCTTTTCGGTCAACAATGGACTGTCGGCAATCTCACGGTCATTAAGGCCTAAAAAGACAATGCAGTCGTGAACCCACTGAATAACTGCCCGGGCCGTGTCTTTGCCGGCTGTGACCTCAACCTGGATGAAGAGCCCACATTTCTCTGGGTCCAGGTCGACCTCCACCCGGCCTGAATCGGCGAGGTCTGCGGCACGATGGACCTGGTCCTGTGTTATGCCGTGCAGAACCTGCATAGACCGATGGGGATCCCCGGCCACAGCCCCCAGGGCTGCGGCCAGGTCCAACCCTCTTCTGCCGTCAGTCCCCGGAATCATGACCGCCAGGCCGTTTTTGAACACATTTCCGTCAACTTTGACCCGAATGTGGTCGGGAGAGCGGGTAGGGAGGAGGCTCGCGGCAGCGGCAGCAGCCAAAGCTACGGCCACCGGCTCAGTGCACCCCAAGGCCGGGCTGACTTCCAGGGCTAAAAAATTCTTGAAGGTAAAACTCATGTGGTACGCTCCTCTGTTCATTCAGGCCTGGGGAATCGAGCGAAAAATTGAGAAGATAAAGGGCTTCGGTGAGCACTGCTTCTGTTGTGTATAATGTGCCGGTAAAGGTCTCAAACCACTGCATACACAGCGTATGCATGGACTCGCTTCGATCAATGAGAGCAACCCATGGTCCGGTATCAAGCAAGGCCTTCACCTATTTCTTTCCCGCATTCGTTTCAAAAGGTGACGCCTGTGCCCAGTCCCCAGGTCAGATACCCCGCTTTCAGTCACTCCGAGGAGATCTTGGGCTTTGGATGCCGGGCGCTCCTCCGTGCTCTGGGAATCAAGACGTTCAATAAATTGCTTTATGGCCAACCGGGCTACTTCGGATCTTTTCAAGCCGGTCCGCAATGCAATATCATCGATGCGGGTCTTGTATTCGTCAGGTAAGCGGATGGTCATTTGCATGGCAAGCTCCTCCGGAATCTTTGAGATCCCAGATGTAATCTTACTTCCGGGACCGGGTCAAGCCCTTGGAG
>JBKHIL010000206.1:0-4077 GCA_046538645.1 Desulfovermiculus sp. | reverse complement strand
CCACCGGCCTGATCCAGGAGAACAAAGAACGGGCTCTGGCCCTGGCCTCCAACCTGGCCTACAGATCTGAGGAGCCGCTTCTGGCCCGGGATTTTTTGCGCCTCAAAAGCCTGGTCGATGAGGTCCATACCGGCAATTCCGATATCATGTACTCCTTTATCCTGGACCAATCCGGTCAGGTTCTGGTCCACTCTTTTGATCAGGGTTTTCCGGAAGACCTCCTCCAGGTCCACCCCAAGGACACTGACCAGGAAAACGTGCGCCTGGTCAGCACCCAGCAGGGCACCTTGTACGACATCGCCCAGCCCATTGTCATCAGCGACAGTCAATTAGGTACGGTTCGACTCGGACTGCACCGTCAGCGCCTGGAAGAGATGATCAACCGGCTCAGTCTGACCATCTTCGGTCTGACCGGGGCCATAACTGTCCTGGCTCTGGGGGTCGCCTCCTGGTTTTCCAACCGATTCACTTCCCGGATCAAGTCCCTGACTGAATGCGCAACCGAGATGATCAAGGGCAACCTGGAGGTGCACTCCGCCCCTGAGCTGGCCAAAAACTGCTGGGAAATAACCGGATGCCGGGCCACTGATTGTCCGGCTTACGGCGATACCCGGCGCCGCTGCTGGTATGTGAGCGGCACCTTATGTCCCATCTATCACCCCGACCATGCGCCCAGAAACATGCAGTCCTGCCGGGATTGCCCGGTATACAGACACAATGTGGGCGATGAAATCCAGGAGCTGGCCGAGGCCTTTGACTACATGGCCATGACCCTAAACGAGCGCATCCAGGAACTCTCGGCCACTGAGAACGAGCTGTCCAGACAGAAAGAGCTTTTGCAGACTGTTCTGGACGTCACCCCGGATATGATCGCCTTTCAAGACCGGGACCTGACCTATCGGGTGGCCAACAAGGCCTTTTGTTCCTATTTCCGGCTCAGTGAATCCGATATCATCGGCAAGACAGACAGCGATATCTTCAGCGAATACCAGGCTGACCAGAACTATCACGAGGATATGCAGATCCTGCAGACCGGCCATTCCCTGTCCAAAGAGATCAGCGTGCGGCAGGGGGATACCTCGACCTGGTTTCACATCGTCAAGGTCCCGGTCTACGATCAGGGGGTCATCTCCGGTCTCCTCCTGGCCGCCAGGGACATCACAGTCATCAAGCAGTACCAGGAACGGCTCATCCATTCCCAGAAGATGGAAGACCTAGGCCGCCTGGCCGGAGGGGTGGCTCATGAAATCAATACCCCTTTGGGCATCATACTTGGCTATGTGCAGATGCTTCTGGACGATGTGGACAGCGGTTCCCAGATGGCCGAGGATCTACGTATCGTTGAGAAGCAAACCAAGATCTGCAGCAGCATCGTCTCCGACCTGCTCGGGTTTTCCAGGCAATCCGCGACCACCAAAGGGGAGGTGGATATCCATCAGTCCATTCGGGAAGTCATTTCCCTGGTCGAACATACCTTCAGCCTGAACCGGGTACAGATCGTGACTGATTTTGACCCCAATATCCCTGAGATTGAAGGGGACAAGGACCGGCTGAAGCAGGTGTGGATGAATCTGTTAAACAATGCCTCTGATGCCATTGAAAGCGACGGGCAGATACGGATCTCGACCAAGCTCTGCGCCCACAGAAGACGGGTAGCCATTACTGTGGCCGACACCGGCTCCGGGATCAAGCAGGAGGTCCTGGACAAGATCTTTGATCCTTTTTTCTCCACCAAGCCTGTGGGCAAGGGCACCGGGCTGGGGCTGTCCGTGACCTTTGGGATCATCAAGGATCATGGAGGGCGGATCAATGTCCTCAGCCCGGCCCCCAAGGAGTACTTAAGCGGCCTGGAGGACGGAAACTCCGGACCTGGGACGGTCTTTTTGATCGAGCTCCCTTTGTGGGAGATGACCCTGCCGGATGAAGAGTGCGAAGAGCTGGTGCATACCCGGGGGTAGGCCAGGCAAGATGGTCAGGAGCCTATCTCCCCATCTCCACCTCAAAAGGCCATCCAACAAGACCTCCTTCAATGAACCACACCCGCTCATAGCCCGCTGCCTGCAGGACCCGCTGGGCCTCGTAGCCCCGCATGCTCACCTTACAGAAAGCCAGGATATCCTGGTCCCTGGGCAGCTCGTCCAGTCTGCTCCGCAGCTGGCCTAAAGGGATGTGCACCACCCGCTTGTCCGGCAAACGCATGGCTGCAAATTCCTGGGGCGTGCGGACGTCTAAAAGGACAATATCCTGCTTGGAATCCATAATCTCCTTGGCCTCCAGAGGCAGCAGACCGTTGGCCAGCCCATCCATTTTATTGGTCAGCACGTGGCTGGCAGTTATCAAGGGATCAATGGGCGGGGAAAAGGGCGGGGCATAGCTGATATCAATGGCCCCTATGTCATCAAGGTTGGCCTTGAAATGCACTGCGGCAGTAGCTACATCCAGGCGCTTGGCCGCATCTCCGCTCCCCAGGACCTGGGCGCCGAGCAAAGCCCGGTTCCGTTTCGAGGCCACCAGCTTTATGGCAATCGGTCCACTGTCCGGCATGTAATGCGGCTTGTCCAGGCCGGTCCACAAGGCGCTCTCCACCTGGTACCCCAGGTTTTCCGCCTGGTGATGGCTTATCCCGGTCCGGCCAAGGGTCATGCCGAAGACCTTGCATATACTGGTGCTCATGACCCCGGAAAACGGTGTGGTCTGGCCGCAGATATGATTGGCGATCACCCGTCCATGTTTGTTGGCTGTAGAACCCAATGGTACATACAGCTCGGCACAGAGAAAGCTGAGGATGGAATCATTTATTGCGCAGTCTCCGCCGGCATAGATGTCCGGATCGCTGGTCTGACCATGACAGTTGATACGGATTCCGCCTTTGGGATGGCAATCCAGACCGGCTTCCCGGGCCAGATGATCGTTTGGCCGCACTCCAACTGAAAGTATGACCACGTCGGCGTCAAAGGTAGTGTTTTTCGTCTGCACCCCGGTGACAGCCTCCTGACCGGTAAAGCCCACCACCTGCTCGCCCAGGGCCAGGCTGACCCCGTTGGACCGGATATGCTTGGCTGCCAGGGTGGCCAGATCAAAATCCAGGATCTGGGGCATGATCTGGTCGAACATCTCCACAATGGTCACTTCGCAGCCGCGTGCTTTCAAGCCTTCGGCCATTTCGATCCCGATGAGTCCGGCCCCGATGATGACTGCTTTTTTGCCTTGAGGTGGATCTATGGACGCGGCCACCCCTTCGGCATCTTCAGAGGTCTTGATGGTCCAGATGTTTTTCTTGTCACTGCCAGGAATCGGGGGCTGAATCGGGCTGGACCCAGTGGCCAGAACCAGTTTGTCATAGGCCATGTCCTCCTCCCGACCGGTTTGTCCCTCTTTGATACGCACCTTTTTGGCTTTCCGGTCGATATGCAGGGCTTCGGTCCCGGTCTTGACCTGGAAGCCCTTGCATTTTTCAAAAAATTCCGGGGTCCGCTTGACTCCCACCGGGGTCTCATACAAGGCATCCACACCCTCGCAGTGCCCCTCAATAAAGTAGGGAATCCCGCAGGCTCCAAACGATACATGACCTGACTTTTCGATCAGGGTCACCTGAGTTTCGGGCTTTAAGCGTTTGATCCGGGCTGCTGCCTTCGGACCACAAGCCACGCCCCCAACGATCAGTACATTCAGCACATCTTGGGACATACCTCGCCTCCTCGTATGGTTGGAGAAAAAACCGAACTGTGTTTTATAGCAGGACGCGGAGCTAGAACTGCAAGTTCTTGGGTGTACGCGGAAAGGGGAGGACATCCCTGATATTGTGCACCCCGGTGATGAACATGAGCAGGCGTTCAAATCCCAGGCCAAATCCGGAATGAGGGACAGTGCCGTAGCGGCGCAGATCCAGATACCAGCTGTACTCTTCTTCATCCAGGCCCATGTCCCGCATCCTGGCCGCCAGGACTTGGAGACGTTCCTCCCGCTGGCTGCCGCCCACGAGCTCACCAACCCGGGGCACGAGGACATCCATGGCCGCCACAGTCTCCTGATCATCGTTTTGGCGCATATAAAAGGGCTTGATGGACCGGGGATAGT
>JBKHIL010000205.1:0-4102 GCA_046538645.1 Desulfovermiculus sp. | reverse complement strand
AGATAGCCGACTTCGGCTTGCTTCAGGCTCAACACCCGGGAGTGGATGCCGGGAAATGTGCTGGGTGTGGAGAATGTGAAAGGGCCTGCCGGGAAGGGGCCATTGATCTGGAGACAGGTGTGGCCCGCATCAATCCGGGACTTTGCCTGTCATGCGGGGTGTGCATCCGGACCTGCCCGGAACAGGCCCTCTTTCCTGCCCGGCAAGGCTACAGAGTCCAAGTCGGAGGCAAGCTTGGCCGCCATCCAAGGCTGGCTGAAGAGCTGCATGTAATTTACAGCCGGAAAGAGGTGCTGGTGATCCTGGAAAGGTGTCTGGCGCTGCATCAGAAGCATTATCGTCCAGGGGTGAGATTTGGGCAGGTTGTGGCTGAAAAGGGAGCGGACAAGATACAGCAGATGCTTTCCAGATGATCTTTTCTTCGTTCCCAGGGTCCTCCCTAGGAACGTCTTTTTTTATGTTCCGGCCATCCTCTTTCTTATTCAATCCTGGGGCTGCCAATCTGGTTTGAAAAAAGGGCCGGAGTCCCAAGAGTGGACGTTATCACGCTGTCAGCGTGAAGGACCCTCGTAACGAAGATAAAAATTCTTTGCGCCGCGACTGCGGCGCAAAGAATTTTTATGCAAATCCCTGTTCCTTGTGCTTGGCGGCAATAGAGTCGGCCAGGGTATCCAGGGCCTGGAGATCCTGCTCTTTTGGTAATCCCTTGCACAAAACCGGGTCCAGGACCTCCACCTTGAGATTGGAAATCATCCCGGCCAGGGTGTCCACGGTCTTGCCTCCCCAGCCATAGGAGCCGATGATGGACACAAACTGGGCCTTGGGCCGCAGGGCATTGGCCAGCAGGGCGGCATAGGCGGCATACGGATGCGGCCCGGCATGGATAGTGGGCGTGCCGATGACAATTGTTCCGGCATCGACCAGGGTAATGGCCAGCTTGCCGATATCGGTCACCGCTAAATTGAACTGCTCCACACGTACTCCGCGTTCGACCAGTGCGGCAACCAGGTGATCGACCATGACCTCGGTGCTGCCGTGCATGGACACGTAAGGCAAAACCACGGTGTTGTGGGGCGTCCCATGCACCCAGTCCTGATAGGCATCCAGGATAAAGGAGGGGTCAGGATAGATCTGTCCGTGACTGGGGGCGATCATGGAAATATCCAGGTCCTTGAGCTTGTCCAGGTTCTTGGCGATCTGGCTGCGAAAGGGCATCATGATCTCGGCAAAATAGCGCTTGGCCGCTTCATAAACCCGGCCCTGGTCCGAGACATAGAGCTCACTTGTTGCGATATGGGATCCGAAGAAGTCGCAGGAAAAAAGAATCTTGTCCTCGTGGAGATAGGTAACCATGGTCTCCGGCCAGTGGACCCAGGGGGTATATAGGAACTCCAGGTTTTTGTCCCCCAGGGAGATCTTTTGTCCGTCCTCAACGGGCAAGAACCTGTCCTCAGGAATTTGAAGCAGATCTATGAGCATACTCTTGGCCTTGGTGGAACAGATCACCTTGGCCTGAGGAAACTTCTCCAAGACCAATGGCAAAGTTCCGGAGTGGTCCTGTTCAGCATGGTGGGAGATCAGGTAATCGATGGAATCCACATCTTCCAGCTGGGCCAACAGCACCTCAGCCATGGCCGGATCCACGGTGTCCAAGAGAGCAGTCTTTTCGCTGCCCTGAACAAGATAGGCGTTATAGCTGGTCCCGTCCGGCAGGGGAATAAGGGAATCAAACAGCCTGCGGTCCCAATCCACGGCTCCCAGCCAATGAACTTTGTCTGTGATCTGGCGCTTTTTCATTTCAGGCCTCCTCTATGTTTTTGGAATTCTTGAAATCCATCTTTTCGTTGTTATTGGTTTGCAAATGAGTTGTCGATGGTTATTGAATATACTGACAGGTTGAATTGTTCTTTGACCTGGATCAAAGATTTTGTCTGCGGCCGGGTATAAACTTTCACTACGAATGCAGCATTGACTGCCTATTTTAATATCTTCAGAGGAGGACATATATGAAATGCCCAGGTCAAGACAGCAGGTTCTGGAAAGATGATGCCATATATGAGGCCCGTTGCCCACAGTGCAATGAGACTGTAGAATTCTTTAAAGACGACACAGCCCGCAAATGCCCGCATTGCGGACATAGGTTCGTGAATCCGGAGATGGATTTCGGATGCGCCGCTTACTGCCAGTTTGCAGAGCAATGCCTGGGGGCTTTGCCGGACGAGATCAAGGAAAAACAGCAGGATTTGATCAAGGACAAGGTGGGCATGGAGGTTCGACGTCTGCTCATGCAGGAACCCAAGACCATGCAGCAGGCCCAGAATACTGCCAGGTACGCGGAAAGGTTGGGCAAGGATGCTGGTGGTGATATAGGGGCCATCATCATGGCCGCCCATCTCATGCATGTGGCCGGCGCAAAGGATTTCGAAGCTGGCCCGGACGGTCGGGCCATGGCCCTGTCCATCCTTGAAAAGGCGGGAGCAAAAGAAGCGGTGAGAAAGAAAGTGGAGTCCATCTTGAATTCTTTACTGGATGATGGGCAGGACCTGGGGCCGGAAGCCCGGATAGTACAGGACGCAACCAGACTGGCCGAACTGGAGGAGGAATGCAAGACCGCCTCGTATTCCAAAGAAGAAATTGAACAGCATATTATTGACCGTCTTTTCACCGAATACGGCCGGAACCTGGCCAGGCGGATATTGCTCGGCTAAATGACAAAGCAATAAAAAGATATGTGGAGTCGAAAATGCAAAAACTCATAGTGGCCATCATTGTGCTCATTGCTGCAATTGTTGTGGCCAGACGCTTGTATATGACGTTCCGCAGCAAGGGTACGCAGGGCTGTGGGTGTTCGGGATGCTCAAGCTGTGATGTGCAGTCCACATGTACTCTGGATCAGCACACAGGCGGGCAACAAGAAGATGAACAGCAGACGAGGAATACCCTGAGAACAAAACAGGAGTGATCAGCAAGTTTCTTTGGGATATGTCCGTTTATTAACTCTGAAATCGATCTATACCGGGGAGAGCAAGTGCAGGATTGTTTGCTTCACCCTGGCCGATATGCCAGGATTTTTGCTCTCTCTTGGTCCAGCTACATTGAGCACAGTGACCTGATTTTTTCTACCCCACTTTCGAATGAGCTCCAGATCTGAATTTGGATCACCCTTTTCAAGGTCGAGAATCAAATACGGTTTCCCATGCTTCCGGGCCAGGTCAATGGTTTCTTTTGTGCCCCCTGTAGGCTCCCTGCAGGTAAAGACCAGGGTACCATCTGAATCAATGATGTTGGCCTCAGTTCTGGCCTGGTAGCTCTCTGAGCTGTGTTCAGTAACCGGATATCTTTGTGATATTGGACCGGCTTCAGACCTGCGCCCTTTGGGGCACCACCCACCGCAGGGATGTCCCAGCTCAAGTGCGGCATCAAGGGCGCCCTGATCAGCCCCGGTTTGGCCACCGGAAATTATTTTCTGGAAAATCTGATGTTCGTTCATTGGTAAGCTCACATGTCAGCCTTGCCTCCGGCAAATCTGACTTATTTTTTGTCTCATGCGAAAAGTAAGTGCCGGGCGGTCTCTCTCCAGGACAAAGCCTGGTTTTAAATGCATTCACCATGCTTCTGCAATCAGTATCTCATCTCACGGCTGTGGAGTCCAGCAGTGTTATCGGTCATCTCCGCGCAGGAGCATCATCCCGAACGCCGATCCGGGACCAGAATCCCGAACAGACAGATAGTTGCCAATGAATAGGAGTATCCAAAAGCCTGGCTTGTACAAGGGCGGTTGCGTGACAATTACGTGATTGTATGGTTTATAAAACATATTGAATCCCAGAAACACGGCAAAATTACTTCAAATCGGAGAGGTGGCAGGGAGGTCTGGAGTTGCGGTCAGGACTGTCCGCTATTATTTGGAAAAGGGCGTTATTCAGGCTGATGAAAGGAGTCCTGGAGGATTTTATTTCTTCACTCAGAACGCAGTCGATGCAGTCTTCTCCATTCAGAAGCTACAAACCGCAGGCCTGGGGCTTAAGGATATTGAAAAGATTTACCGGGCCAGAGCGCAGGGGTCCACCTGGGATCAGGCCTCAAGGCCGGTCGTTGCATA
>JBKHIL010000204.1:0-4122 GCA_046538645.1 Desulfovermiculus sp. | reverse complement strand
AATCCGCCGATGAGTGCGTTGTTTTTCCATTCCGGGAACATCTCGCCTTCATAGAAATCCATTCCGGAGGGAGAGATGACCGGGGTCCAGTGTCTAACTGCATCCCTAAACTCCGGATGGGTTGGCGGGTCCGGTATGTCCCTGCCGTTGTAATGTTCGCCCCAGCTGACCACCGGCCAGCCGTAATTGGCCCCCTTTTTGATTCTGTTTAGTTCATCGCCGCCCCTTGGGCCCATCTCTCCTATCCACAGCGCTTCTGTCTGCGGCTGAAAGGCCATGGCTTCAATATTTCGATGCCCGTAGGACCAGATTTCGTCTTGTGCATTTTCCCGGCCGACAAAGGGGTTGTCTTCGGGCACACCGCCATCCGGAGAGATGCGGATGACTGTACCCAGGTGGTTGGACACATCCTGGGCCGGATCGAACTGGAACCGCTCACCCAGGGCGAAAAACAGATAGCGGCCGTCAGGAGAAAATTCTATGCGGTTGCCGAAATGGTTTGGCCCATCGATAAATGGCTCTTGAACAAATATGTCCTGAAAATTTCCGATGCGGCCGTCTGTGAGTTTCCCGCGGCCCAGGGCGGTCGTTGCTTTGCCGCCTGGACCGGGCTTGGCATAGGACAGATAGACATAGTTGTTGTCTTCATATTCCGGGTGGAGGGCAACATCCATCAGTCCGCCCTGGCCATGAGCCCAAACTTCAGGCACACCTTCTAAAGGTTTGGACAGGGTATGGTCGGTGGTGAGAATATAGAGCCGGCCGGTATTGCGCTCTGTGATCAGCAATCGGCCGTCCGGAAGAAAGGCCATACCCCACGGATGATTCAACCCGTCCGCCAGCTCTTCGAGTTGTACTTCAATGCCTTTGTCAGTTCGCAGGGTTTTGTTTTGCGCAGATACCGATGCAGTCGCGATCAAGAGAAGGAAAGACAGAGCTCCCAATAAGACGGCAATTTTGGAATTGTGCATGCCTGCCTCCTTAGACCAAATTGAAGTCTTCAATCACGATCTGTCGGCGCGGTACGCCAAGCTCGAGAAACTGCTCGACCAGCCCGTCCACCATCCACCCTGGCCGCAGAGGAAGATATTCTTGATTTGAATGTGATAGGGCAGCCTAATCCACAGGGTCACGGCAATAAGGCCGGCCATCAGCAGAAGACCGGCCACACCCAGGTTCTGTCCCCACTCATAGCGCTCGCCCTGCGGGTCCTGGAACCACATATAGCCCAGAAAGCGGCCCAAATCCGGCAACAGGTTCAGGGCCAGAAACAGAGGATGGGTCAGAATGATAAAAAAAGCCCATCTGCCAATATGTTTATGAACCTGATAGACCTTGTCCAGACCGCCGAAATATTTTTCCAGACGCCTCCAGCGGCTGGACAGAATCACGGCCCAGCACATCAGCATTGTGGCTATCAGGGAGGCTGCCTTGGCCGGGTACTTGTATGGATTGGTGAACCAGTCCAGATAGTGCCACTTGCTGAACATCCAGATCAGAAGGGTCAGCAGGACTGTGGCCAATATCAGACCGTACTTCTGGGGACTCTTTGATAAGGTCAGCATCAAGGCACAGTTTTATGGGATCCTCCTGGCAATGACCACAAGCCCGGCCCCAAGGCCGATGGCCAGGCAGCCTGTGATCAGGGCAGCCCATCCCATTGACAGGCCTGCTGGAACCATAAGGGCGTAGAACAAGGCGGCCAGCATCAGCCCTAGACCGAGGCTGCCCAGAAATGCCGCCACCAGCACGAGGCCCAGGCTCAGAAAGAGAGACTGGGATTTTTGCTGCAGTTGCCGCACCTCAGCCTCAAAGAGGTCGAAAACTGCAATGATGAGTTCGATAATGGACCGCATGACTGCTACTTGGAGAGGATCTTGCCGATTAAAAGGCCAAGCCCGAAAGCCAGGCCGACACTCGTCAAAGGATGCTCTTCAAGGCGATGGTGGGCGGTATCGTAGACTTCTCGACCTTCCTGCCGGGCCTTGGCATAAGCCTGATTGAGCTGTTCCCGCAACCTTTCCACCTCTGAAGTGGCCTTTGATTTGACCTCATTCACCCGCTCCTGACCCATCTGACGGAAACTGTCCATGAGTTCACTCATATCGGTTCGCAACTGAGCGATGTCGGACTTCAGGGTTGCCAGTTCGTTTTGGTATTCCTCTTTGGCCATGAATCTGTCTCCTTATTTGCTGACGCTTTTCATTGAACAAGTAGAATTTATCTTATCTGCACATACTCTTAAAAGGTGAGAGATCGGTGATAAAACGGTCAGGGTTCCTGACAAGGCTTCTGTTTTGAACTTTCTATTCAGTTTACGTGCAAAAGGTTGATCTCGTCCAAGTGCAATGTCTTCTCTCTTTTTTACAGCCGGCGCTTAAGGCTCAGGGCGCTGACAATTCGGTCCAGGCGGGTGATGCAGTCCCGGACAGAGGTATTGGATGATGAGCAGAGAAGCCCCGCAATGAATGCCAAGCCAAGAAAAAGCTTCGGCTCCCTTTTCAGGTTACCTCGCAGGGACAGCTCCCCAGCCCTGGCTCGAAGCTGGGCTTTAGCCTCACTGGGATCGAGACGAGATGGTCGCGGTTGTCGATGTGAGATCGTCATAGGAGTCCATGGGTTGAAGATTGACATGATACTGCTTTTTTTAGAGCCCGGCAAGCTCAAGAACGACAAAGACCGCCAGGGCCAGAGCCCAGCAAAGGACAATTGTTGTTGCCTGGTTCGTCCTGAATAAGGCAGGAATTGACTTTACCCCAAAGTCCCCGAGTTGGATAATTCTTGTCGACAACACTGGATACGCAGCTGCGTAAAGGATTCCGCCGAGAAGCATACCAGGGAGACCTCCAAGAAGGGCATCCAGGGAGCCCTGGCCGATGGCACCGAGCGTGGTGCCAGGGCAGTAGCCGAGGATGGCCATTCCAGCTCCGAAAAGAAGCCCTCCCAGAACAGTTGCCCCGACGCTTCCAGGTTTAGGGTGCAGCTCTGCCCAGCCCCTGCTTCGCATAACATGGATGCCGATCATTCCCACAATGATAGCCGTGAGCATGACCTTGACTACAGTGAAGTCCTGCAGAAGGAGCTGGCCTACGATTACATCATATTTTGTAACCTGGCCCTTCTGCAAAAGAAAACCGAAGATCATCCCCATGATAAGGCCCAGCAAAAGCTGGAGCGGGGTCCGGGAATGGAGTTTTGAAAGCATATCCGACCTCGGTTTGAAGGGTTATTATTAATAGATAAGAGAGGCTGTAATCACCCCGCCAACAAAGAAGCACAGAAGCGCGATCCAGCTGCTCAGGACCAACTGAAGGGTGCCGCTGATTCCATGGCCGCTTGTGCATCCTCCTGCCAAGCGGGCTCCAAACATAAGAACCACTCCTCCGGCAAAGGCCGTGACCCAGCGAAGCAGAGGAGTAGAACCAAAGGTTTTTTGCCACAGGTCCGGAAGCATGAGTAGCTGGAAATCGCCGGATAGAGAGGCAGAGATAAGGGAACCCAGCACAATCCCGCCCACAAAAGTGGAATCCCAGCCGAATCTCAGTCCTAGATGCTGATAATATGCTTTTTTATTGATGTGAGAACCACGAGCCAGTTTTTCAACCATGCCGCTAGCCCTGGCCACTGTTCCTGAGACCCCGATAGGCTGGTTGGAGAGGAAAAAAGTGACCCAACTCAAGAGCCCGATGCAAACTCCTGCTGCATAGGGTGACCATTCTCGTGCAGTCAATATGGTAATGATCCATCCTCCTCCAGTTCCTTGAGTCTGTGAATCCTGCCCAAGAGCAGGCTGTGCTGATACAAAAAAAATGGCCAGAAATAGAAAAGATACGAAGGTGATTGTGTTGATAGCGGATGGTGCTCCGGCAATTCCTTTGACAGCAGTGTGATGTCGCATATCTTTCCCTTTGACGTTTACTTGCTGAAGTGAGACCTGGCCTTTTGATAAGCATCTGACAGAACATCCCAAGCCTGCTGTGTTCCTTGGCGGAGCTCTTCAAACGCCTTCTGGCCGGATTCAGGCAAGCTTTCAAGCGTATCCCTGATCTCGTCCCTCTTTTGTTTCATACGAGCGATTTCCGATTCAAACTTTTCCCGGTTCTGCATTTCAGCCAGTTTGGC
>JBKHIL010000031.1:0-10340 GCA_046538645.1 Desulfovermiculus sp. | reverse complement strand
GACACCGGCCTTTCACGCCGGCGACGGGGGTTCAAATCCCCCTGGGGACGCCAAACAAAAACAAACAGTTATTTTTCGAGTGCTTAACCTGGTTGGCATTTGGGTTGGCACTTACTTTTATCCCTTGGTTTTGGCCAAGGGATTTTTTTTTGTCTTTTAAGTCGTTCTTGGGTAAGAAATAATACTACGGCCGATGGCCTGCTCCTGAACAGAGAGGAAAAAGCCCTTTGAATACTAGTATTCAAAGGGCTTTTTTGTTTGGACAAATATGCCTAAGCGTTCCAATCTGGGGATGGTGAAATGTTGCTAAATAAGTGGTAAATATTTCCAGGACGCTCCAACCAATGCAAGAAGACCATTCAATGTACGAAGTGATTTCATCTGGAAATAATCTTTCAGCCCTATGTAACTTTGTGGTCAGAAGCGTTATCCTCACCTTGTTTTGAAGATCTCTCTTCATTAAATCCTTGCCGTCGGTAATTTACCTATTGACATTTACTGCTTTGCGTTTAGAATCATAATCAATTTGTATTTATGGAACTCACAATTGCTGGGAATGAAAATGCAAGGAGAAGCCGCATGGAAGAGTATGTTCAGCAAGCATTGGATATCGTCAAGGCTCAAGCCAGTGTACGAACAATGAGTGAAGATGAGATTACTTCAATGGTTCAGAGCCTGTCTCAACAGCTCAAAGGCATTGTTGAAGGCGATGAAACACAGGCTGAATCTGAAAAGCCCAAAGAGCCGGCAGTAGACCCCAAGAAGGCTATCAGAGAAAAAGCAGTCGTCTGTCTGGAGTGCGGGAAAAAGTTTAAGGTCCTGTCCAAAAAGCATCTGGCGCAGCACGGATTGACTCCTGAAGAATACAAGGAAAAATGGGGCTACAAGAAGAACGCTTCTCTCATTGCCAAGGCTCTGGCCAGGGAGCGGAAAAAAAAGATGCAAGAGATGCAGCTGTGGAAAAGACGAAAGACTGCGTAAAGGGAACCGTTGAGGGCCTTTTCCAGGAGTTTTTGTCTCCCGGCATAACTTTGGGTCTGGTCAGCTTTGCCTCCGGCAGATCTGATAATTATTTGTCCCAAATCAGGCAAAATGGAAATTTGCCGGATTGATCGATGAACGCCTCATGAATCAATGTGCGTCGGGAGGGATGTTTTTCCCCTGGAAAAGGCCACGGAGCAGATATGGTACGCAAGGACCCGGTATATAGTGACTTCTTCGGTGTGCCCAGGACTGACGTGTATGCAAATTCTCTATTGGTGCGTCATTACGCTCCTCGGACTTTTTCAGGTTTATGCAGCCGGCCATGCCCTTCTGTATAAACGCGATCCCAAGGCCGCCTGGGCCTGGATTGCGACATGCATTCTACTTCCTCCCTTTGGAGCAATCCTCTATTTTCTCCTGGGTATCAACAGGGTTCGGACCAAGGCCAAAAACCTGAAGTGGTATTGGCCGCTGGTGCATATTGAATTTCCTTCGCAATCTGAAGATGGCTGTCAACCAGCGATTCATGCTCTGCCCAGTCTGGAGAACACCTCGCCGGCCTTTCAACGCATTGCAGATATATCTGAAGCCATAACCAAGAGGCCCTTGCTGTGTCAGAACAGCATTACCCCGTTGTTCAATGGCGAGCAGGCCTTCCCCAGCATGCTGGAAGCGATTGATTCGGCAAGCAGCTCTGTCTATCTCTCGACCTATATATTTGAAACAAATCAGACCGGGAAACAGTTCATAAGCGCCCTGCAAGGGGCTTGCAAGCGGGGTGTGGACGTGCGGATCATTATAGACGGGATCGGGGAATTCTACTCTTGGCCCAGGGTCAGCAAGCTGTTGAGCAAAAAAGAGATTCCATACGCCAGGTTCATGCCCTTACGCCTTTTTCCCCCGTCTGCGTTCATTAATCTGCGCAATCATCGCAAGATATTAACTGTCGATGGAAGGGTCGGATTTACCGGGGGAATGAATATCGGGGATCGACACCTGTTTGATCGCTTATCCCGGGCTTCCAGGGTTCAGGATGTCCATTTTCAATGTAGTGGACCGATTGCGGCCCAGATGGAGCAGGTCTTTCTGGAAGATTGGGGGTTTTGCACTGGCGATGAGGATCTTCATCCTTCTGCTCCCCATATGGACCCCTCAGGTCAGGCTGTATGCCGAACGATTACTGTCGGTCCAAATCAGGACCTGAACAAGTTGAGCATGATCCTGGTCGGGGCCATTTCCCAGGCCCAGGATGACGTGATGATTATGACTCCCTATTTCCTGCCCAACCGGGAGCTCATTGGGGCCCTGCAATCAGCGGCCCTGCGTGGGGTCAAGATCAACATCGTCCTGCCCGGCAAGAACAACCTGCCGTTTGTACACTGGGCAACTCAAAATATGCTTTGGGAGTTGTTGCAGTACGGAGTGCGGATTTTCTACCAGCCGCCGCCTTTTAATCATTCCAAGCTGTTTTTGGTGGATGACAGCTATGCCCAGATCGGATCAGCCAATCTCGATCCGCGCAGCCTGCGCCTGAACTTTGAAATGGTGGTGGAGTTTTATGACCAAAAGCTCATCTCCTCCCTTACCCGGCATGTCCAGAATACCATTCAGATTTCCAGGGAGGAGACCTTGCCGCAGGTGGACGGCAGATCCCTCCCGGCCAGGCTCAGAGACTCCTTCTTCTGGCTTTTCTCCCCCTACTTTTAAAGCAGGCTGTTGGCAGCCTGCAGGACAAAATCGTAATCCGGCTCCTCAGTAACCTCGGGGACCAACTGAACAAGCTGAACCGTGCGGGTCTGATCCAGGACAAATACTGCCCGGGCCAGCAGCCGCAGATCCTTGATCAGGACTCCATAGTTGTGGCCAAAGGATGCCTCCTGGTAGTCGGATACCGTCATGACCTGATCCACCCCGGCTGCTCCGCACCAGCGTTTCTGGGCAAAAGGCAGATCCATGCTCACGGTCACTATTTTGACCTCACTGCTCAGATTGGCCGCCTCAGTATTGAACCGTCTGGTCTCCATGTCGCACACCGGTGTGTCCAGGGAGGGAACAGAAGAGATAATGAGCACCTTGGAGGTCAGGTCGTTTAAGGTTATTGGCTGTAAGTCCGTATCTACACAGCGGAAGTCGGGAGCCGGGTCACCTTTTTTGATTTCCGGCCCAAGCAAGGTCAGAGGACTTCCTTTCATGGTGATCAATCCTGTACGTTCCTGCATCATGCCCCTCCGTATGTTTTTCTATGTTCTGTGGATACCTATGCCCGGGTTCCGGGACGGCCTTTGAGGTAGTGCACGGCCTGCTCCAATCCGTCCATGCTCAGCTCAAACATAGGAAATATCTGCCGGATCATGCCAATGGTCCGGGTGTAGGGCCATTGTGCGGCCATTTTGGGATTGAGCCATACAGAGTAGGGAAAGGAATCGGCCAAAAGCTGCAGCCGTTCGATGCTGGGCTGCCCTGAGGCCTCTTCGAGGTGGATGGACCCATCCCTGGCCATGAGTTCATAGGGGGCCATGGAGGCATCGCCGACAATGATCAATCGGGTGTGGCTGTCCCAGGTGACCAGATCATCCACCTTGACCGGTCGGCTGCGGCGGGGGGGATCATACCACAAGAAATCATATATGGTGTTGTGGAAGTAGAGGATCTTGAGGTCTTGAAATTGGGCCCGGGCATGGGAAAACAGGGTCTTGACCACCTGGACATAGGGCTCCATGGACCAGCCCCCGTTGTCAATGGCCAATATGACTTTGAGCCGGTCGCGCAGGCTGCGCCTGAATACAAGCTCGATCTCCCCGGCTTTTTTCACTGTCTCCCGGATGGTGGAATCAACATCGAGAATGTCCTTGGGTCCTTCCGGAACCAGTCGGGTCAGGCGCTTCAAGGCTTCACCCACCTTGGCCTGGGTCAGCGGCCCTTCATGGGCATAGTCCCGGTACCGTCGATCCATGGCCACCTTGACTGCGGATTGACTCCGGGATGCGCCGCCCACCCGCATGCCGCCGGGGTGATGCCCGGAGTGACCAACCGGAGATGTACCCCGGGTCCCGATCCACTTGCCTCCGCCGTGGTGTTCCCCGTCCTGGTCCTGCAGGCGCTGAAAAAAATAGTCCACCAGTTCCTGCGGGGAGAGGTTGGCCAGTTCCTTTTCGTCCATCCCCAGGGCCTGGGCTAATTCAGCCGGATCGCCCAGCCAGTCCTGGAGCATGTCTTTGACCCAGTCCTGCAGGTCTTCTGCCTGGGGATCCTCCAGGGTTTGGCCCTGAAAATAGTGGGCAAAGACCCGGTCGTAGAGGTCAAAGTGTTTTTCGTTCTTTACCAGGATGCATCTGGCCGCAGTATAAAAATCGTCCAGACTGGTGATCAGTCCTTGCTGCAAGGCGCTCTGCAGGCGGAGGAAGGCGGTGGGGGAAACCGGAACTCCGGTTTGGCGCAGCAAGTAAAAAAAAGGAATAAACATAGGATTTAAAACCGCCGCAAGCTGTTTTGAGCCCGCTCAAAGTCCTGGCTTTTCTTGAACAACACCCCGAGATAGGGCAGGTTTCCTTTTTTGAGGTCCTTGGGCGAGACTTCCGGATCGTGCTGTAAAGCACGGATCCAGTTGATCAGCTCCCGGGTGGCCGGCTTCTTCTCAATGCCCGGCAGATCCCGCAGGGCGTAAAAGGCCCGAACGCTCTGCTGCATTAAGTCCTGAGCCAGATCGGGAAAATGAGTACGCACGATCTGCTGCATCATATCCGGATCAGGAAAGGCGATATGGTGAAAATTGCAGCGGCCCAGAAAAGGCTCAGAGAGATCCTTTTTGGCATTAGAGGTGATGATGATCACCGGCCTATGTCTGGCCCGGATGGTCTTGTCTATTTCAATGATGTCAAACTCCATCTGGTCCAGGATATCGAGCATATCGTCCTGAAAGTCCGAGTCGGCCTTGTCTATCTCATCAATTAAGAGCACCACCCGCTGATCAGCCATAAAGGCCTGCCCGATCTTGCCCATGGAGATGTACTCTTCAATATTGCTGACATCCCGGGTAGAGTCCCCGAACCGGCTGTCATTGAGCCTGGTCAGGGTGTCGTACTGGTACAGGGTGTCGACCAGCTTCAAGGTGGACTTCACATTGAGAATCAAAAGGGGCATGTCCAAGGCCTCTGACACGGCATGGGCCAGCATGGTCTTGCCTGTTCCCGGTTCGCCCTTGAGCAGCAAGGGCATTTCCAGGGCCATGGAGATGTTCACGATCCTGGCCAGTTCGGGGTCCAGGACATATTTTGAGCTTTGGGCACAGGTGTTTTGCAAGTCGTCGTTTGACAGCATAAGTTCTCCTTCCATCTGTGGTCTCGTGTTCGATCAAGTGTATAGCACATATTGCAGCTGAAATAAAGCCAAAAGGAGCAGCGCCGCATGAACCACGAATAATTATTCGCCCCCTTGTACCTGGGCGGACACGAGGTCCGCCCCTACGGCTGTTACCCCAGTCGTGGATGAATTTGTAGGGGCGAAGCTTGTCTTCGCCCACAAGGCCGAGCAGAGCGAGGCATGAATATTCTTGTCATGGTTCTCGTTTCATACGAGCCTTAAAAGGCCCGATTCATACTGACTTGATACTTTAAAAAAAAGAAGCACCCTGTTGAACGCGGAAAAGTATTTTGCTAAATTACGAGTATGAGATGAGGTTTCACTGAGTTTGTCATTCCTGCGCAGGCGGGAATCCAGACCAGATAGCATGAATTTGCAAAGAAAAAGGAGAGCTGTGCATGAGCAAGGAGACATTGAAGGAACTGCAGACAGGTGTGACCAAGCTGGCCAGAACCCAGAAGGATTTTGTCCGGGCCATGATGAACCTTTCGGAAATGGCTGCCCAGGATGGGGCTTTGCCCCGAAAAATGAAAAAGCTGATCTTTGTCGCCCTGTCTGTGCAGCAAAAGTGCAGCTATTGTATTGCCCACCACGTCCATGATGCCATGGATGCGGGGGCCACGGCAGAAGAAATTTATGAGGCTGCTCAAGTAGCTGTGGCCATGGGCGGAGGCCCGAGCCTGGCCTATACAGCGACACTGGTCCAGCAGGCGGTGGAATCTTTTTCTGGATAGCCAGGTCCTAAGTAACGCCCTGAGAACAAAAAGCCCAGGGTATGGGGTGGACAAACCTTTACTTATTTTATATAGAAGAGATAAAAGATCCCATATTATATCGAATCTCTAATGTCATGTGCTCTGCAGGGCATGAGGAGGATATTCAAATGGCTGAACAAGAAAAGGAAATGAGTCTGAAAGAAATGCTGCAACAAGCTGGAATAACCCAGAAGAAAATCGCACAAAAGGCGAATGTTTCGCCTGCCGCGGTTTCTTTGATCGTCAGCGGGAAGTCCAAGTCCAAACGTATTGAAGAGATTATCAGGGAGGAGACAGCCAAGGTCCTTGAACAAGGCAAAGAGTAATACATGAAGACTTGCCGCACCCCGCGGCCATTGCATAAACTATGTGAAAACAAAGAGTGCCTGCCCTTGCTTGGTCGTTTCCCACACGAGGCAAACTTTCCCGGCACGTATGAATCTTCGCAAATCAAAGACTGCTGCCTCGTATTTGGTTCCCCTCCCTGCCGCTCGCTTTGGAGCGGCAGGGAGGGGACAGGGGAGGGCTCTTGGTCTGTGGTACAAGCGATGGGCCATGGGACTCGGGACTTTTAATGCGTGGGTTCATGGGTGAAATGTCCTCAAAATCACAATCAAAAAAAGATTGCCAAGTCCAAGAAGTTCCTGTAGTATCATTTCTTTGTCAGCGCCAAGTGTCCAGCCTTCTTCTGTGCGCATCCCGCCGCAATGCGACGACTCACCGTATGAAACGCAGCTGATCACTTGTCAGATTTGCCTTCGGCAAATCTGAAATATTTTTGCCCCAAAGCGGGCAAAAAGAAAAACGATTGAGAGAGATTCTTTCGAAGACTCGTTCAGACTTGTCCTGATTCTTTTGAAAGAATGATATCTCAAGCCTTTTCATGACAGTTCCATCTTTTGTTGTTTTTTTCTTCTTTAACCTAGATAAGGATATTTGATGCATTTTTCAGAATTTCAGTTTGATTCCAAAATTGCCGCCGGCATTCAGGCCTGCGGTTATACCCAGCCTACACCCATTCAGGAGCAGGCCATTCCTCACGCATTGGCCGGGGGGGATGTCATGGGCCTGGCTCAGACCGGCACCGGAAAGACGGCTGCCTTTGCCCTGCCCATTGTGGAGCGTTTGCTGCAAGGCCGACGCGGCCGTCCGCGGAGCCTGATCCTGGCCCCAACCCGGGAGTTGGCCGAACAGACCTTTGAATTTTTACATCCCTTTTGCCGCAAGACCGGGCTTAGGGCGGTGACAGTGTATGGCGGAGTAAGCAAACCTGCCCAGGCGTCCAGGATCCGTTCCGGGGTGGATATTATTGTGGCCTGTCCCGGCCGGCTCCTTGATCTGGTCAATGACCGGGCTGTAAACCTCTCTCAGATCCAGACTCTGGTCCTGGACGAAGGAGACCGCATGCTGGATATGGGGTTTATGCCTGATATCCGCCGCATATTGGACCTGTTGCCGGCCAAGAGGCAGAACATGCTTTTTTCAGCCACCATGCCTGCTGACATCCGTCATCTGGCGGAAGAGATCCTGCATGATCCTGCATGGGTGCAGGTGGATCATGAACAGCCGCTCGGCAATATCTCGCAGTGTCTCTATCCGGTGCAGCGCATGCCCAAGACTCAGATGCTGCTTACCTTGCTGGCCGAAAAGAAGGATCAAGCTACCCTGATATTCACCAGGACCAAACACATGGCCACCAAGCTGGCCAAACAGCTGAATTCAGCCGGGTTGCGGGCCAGGGACCTGCAGGGGAATATGTCCCAGAACAACCGGCGGCGGGTGCTGCAGGACTTTAAGAAAGGCGGCTTTAATATCCTGGTGGCCACGGATGTGGCTTCACGAGGCATCGACGTGACCCGAATCGGTCATGTCATCAATTACGATATGCCGGACACTGCCGAGAGCTATACCCATCGCATTGGCCGCACCGGACGGGCAGCCCGGGCCGGGATGGCCTCCTCTTTTGTCGAGTCCAAGGACTTTCGCCTGGTCAAGGCGATTGAACGGGGCCAAGACCGGAGGCTGCAAAGGAAATCCTTGAGCATGTCTGTTTAGTCAAAGGGTTATGTTCCAGACCTGTCTCCGGTAAGGCTGAAATATTTTCGGTTGCGAAGGCTTTACAATCCGGCATTCTCCTTTTATCCTTTTTAGAAATACGTACGTTCCGGGGTGGCAAGTCGGCCTGAGATGATACCCGTAAAACCTGATCCGGGTCATGCCGGCGCAGGGAGAAAAGAGCACAAAAGCAAAGAGTCATACACTGGGCCGTTTCCTCGGGAGACGGCCCTTTTGTTTGCCTGCACAGCAAAGTTTTAGTTTGGAGATGAGATGCCTGTCCTGGCCGATATTGGAGAGTTCGGGTTTATAGATCGCATCCGGGCTCAAGGCCTGAACCGTCCGGAGAGGGTTTTTTTAAGCATTGGCGACGATGCAGCCGCCTTTTGGTCCGATGGGCACAAATTGACCCTGGTGACCACGGATCTTTTAGTGGAAAGGGTCCATTTTGTGCGCCAGGCACAAAGCGGATTTAGCCTGGGACACAAGGCCATGGCAGTGAACATGAGCGATATTGCCGCCATGGGAGGAACGGCCCGGGAGGGGTTTGTGAGCATAGCCATCCCAGAGGATTGTTCACTTCAGTATCTGGATGAACTCTATCAGGGGATGCACGATATCTGCAGCCGCTTTGGAGTGAATATCCTGGGCGGGGATACCACAGGCTCCAGACATGACCTGATCATTAATGTGACGTTAACTGGTGAAGTGTCCACAGGTGAGATACTACTCCGGAATGGGGCCCGGCCCGGAGATGTGATCTGCACCACCGGTTATCTGGGCGACAGCCGGGCCGGACTGCATCTGGTGGTAAATGATATCCCCAGGTCCAGAGAATATTTGAAGTATTTGTTCCAGTCCCATACCGCACCCTGGCCATGCCTGCGGGAAGGCCGCTTTTTGGCTGCCTCGCAGATGGTAAGTGCGGCAATGGATATAAGCGACGGGCTGAGCTCTGATCTGGCCCATATGTGTAAGGCCAGCGGGACTGGGGCCAGAATCAATGCCTCCAGCCTGCCCCTTTCTCCAGAGCTGCTTTGTTTCTGCGCTGACAATAAAGCTGATGCAGTGGACTGGGCCCTGTCCGGAGGGGAAGATTACACCCTGCTGTTTACTGTTGGTCCCCAAAACCTGACCGGTTTGATCCAGGACTATGAGCAGGAGTTCGGGGCGCCGTTTGCCGTGATCGGGGAGATGACTGAAGGAAATGAACTGGTGGTGGTGGATGCTTCCAAAAGGGAAAGGCCTTTGCCGGCTACCGGGTGGGATCATTTCCGCGGACAATGAACAAGGAGTTCTGGTGCCCGGTATCTTGTTCTCATATGTTTCGAATTGAAAATTTTCAGGATGTGGTCCTATGTCCAATACAAGTGAAAACACAGTTCGTACCTATCGCCGGGTCTTGAGCATTGCCGGATCGGACAGCGGTGGAGGGGCCGGGGTTCAGGCCGATTTAAAGACCTTTTCAGCCCTGGGATGCTACGGAATGACCGTCCTCACCGCCCTGACGGCTCAAAATACTCAAGGGGTCAGGGATATTCATCCGGTGCCCTCTTCCTTTGTCCAGGCCCAGCTGGGGGCGGTGCTGGACGATATCGGCGTTGATGCGGTGAAGATAGGGATGCTCTTTTCCGCAGAAGTCATCCAGGATGTGGCCTCTGTGCTTACAGAGCGAAATATCAAAAATATTGTTCTCGATCCGGTCATGGTGGCCCAAAGCGGGGATAAACTCCTGGAAGAGCGGGCAATAGAGGCCATGGGCCAGAGTCTGATGCCGGCGGCTGCTCTCATAACCCCCAACCTGCCCGAGGCCGAGGTCCTGCTGCAGCAAAGCATTGACAACGTGGAGGCCATGCATCAGTCCGCCAGAGAACTGGCCGCTTTCGGGAGCAGGGCTGTTCTGCTCAAGGGCGGGCATCGGGAGGGAAAAGAGAGTACTGATATCCTTTATATCAGAGATGAGGATCGTACTGTAAAGCTGAGGGCCGAGTATATTTCAACGCGCAACAACCATGGGACCGGATGCACTCTGTCCTCGGCAATTGCCGCCCACCTGGCCCATGGATTGGATATGGAGGAGGCGGTGCGCAGGGGAAAGGAATACATTACCCAGGCCATTTTGGCCGGGGCGGATTATCGGTTGGGCAGAGGCCACGGTCCGGTGCACCATTTTTTCAAATTTTGGGA
>JBKHIL010000030.1:0-10357 GCA_046538645.1 Desulfovermiculus sp. | reverse complement strand
CCTACCCCGGCCATATCTTGGGAATGCTCCAGGTGATGATGATCATGCCCAGAGCTGCCTTGGCCACGAATCCAAATACCTTTCCCAGCATGGCTCCTTTAGAGGCAATAAGCGCCTGCGACCAATTATAGCCACTGACCAGCTCTACTCCAAGGCTGCCGATAAAGGCCCCGAGCAAAGCCCCGGGTATGGAACCCAGACCAAAAAAAACCGGAGCACCGAGCACAGCCCCCACCAGTGATCCAATCAAGGCTCCCCAGCTGCCCCGGTTGCTGCCCCCGTACTTCCTGGCTCCAATCACCTGGCTTATGAATTCAATACCCTCAGCTATCCCGGCCAGAGCGATAATTCCGATAAAAAACCACCATCCCGCCGGCATTTCAGGGTACATCCATTTCCACAGGGCCAGGAGGATAATATTTATCCAGTTTCCCGGAAGACTGAAGAAATTGGATGCCCAAATGACGAACAATAAGAGCAGAAAAAGTCCAGCCAAGATTTCAAGCACAATTGCACTCCATAAAACTTCAGAGCACGATCGCAAGGGCCAGTTCATACCAGCCCTGCTTGCGGTCAGCCCGAGCGCTTGTCCACCACCCGTTCCGCCTTTCCCTGGCTGCGGGGCAGGCTGTTGTGCTCAACTAAATCCACCTTGGGGGTTATGAGCAATTCCTCGCGCAGAGCCCGGGCAATTCGTTGCTTTAGGGCCTGGAGCACCCGCATGTCTTCAACAAAGGACTCATCCTTTATTTCAACCTTGACCCGCATTTGGTCGATGAAATCCTCCCGCTCCAAAATGATCTGGTAATTCTGTCCGACCTCTTCAATGCCCATCAATACCTCTTCTACCTGCAGGGGATAGATATTGACCCCCTTGATGATGATCATATCATCCGCCCGGCCCAAAATACGGTCAATACGGCGGTGGACACGGCCGCAAGCACATTCACCGGGGAGAAAGCGGGTCAGATCCCGGGTCCGGTAACGCACAAGGGGCATGCCCTGTCGGGTCAAGGAGGTGATGACCAGTTCCCCGATTTCTCCCTCTGGCACTGGATCCAGGGTCTGGGGATCCAAGATCTCAACAAGATAGGCATCTTCCCACACGTGCATGCCGTTTTGAGCCGGACATTCAAACGCCACCCCAGGTCCGTTCATCTCAGACAAGCCATAGGAGTTAAATGCCTTGACCCCGAAAACTTCTTCAATGCGGCGCCGGATTTCTTCTGTGTGTGGTTCAGCCCCGATCAAAGCTACCCTCAAGGACAGGGAGCGGGGGTCAATGCCCTGTTCAGCAAACACCGATGCCAGATGCAGGGCGTAGGAAGGGATAATATGTATGGCCGTAACCTGGAAGTCTCTTAACAGTTTGATCTGCCGTTTGCTGTTTCCAGCTCCGGCCGGGATCGTCAAACATCCCAGCCGTTCCGCACCATAGTGGATTCCCAGTCCCCCGGTAAACAACCCGTATCCGCTTAAATTCTGAAACACATCTCCTGGCCGCATACCTACCATGTGCATACACCGGGCAACCAGATCGGCCCAGATGTCCACGTCATGCCTGGTGTACAGGATGGCTGTTGGACTTCCGGTCGTCCCGGAAGAGGCGTGCAGCCGAACCAGGGAGGAAATGGGTTCGGTCAAAAATCCGTATGGATAACCGGCCCGCAGATCATCTTTGGTGGTCAAAGGCAGGTCCTGAACCTGATCCAAACTGGTCACACTGAGATCAGGTGGAATCTTGGACTGGTAAAAAGGAGATCGGGAAACCCGATTCAGGACCTTCTGCACGCGGGCAAGCTGCAGGGTGGATAGCTCATCTCTGGTCAATGTTTCTTCAGGATGGAAATAAACCGCGGATTGGGATTGATTCAACATGGAACATACCTGATTTCTGTTCGGCTGGAGCCGATTGCTTGGAATGAGTTGTTTTTAACGAAAATTCCCGGCCTGAGGGAAATCTCACTTACGTATCGCTCATAAGAGGCAGGAAACGAAAAGACCGCATATTGCCCGGCAATCCCCGATGCTTTATTCCCCCATTGTCCCCTGCTCTGAAGGCTCGGGGATGGAGCTTAAGTTTTCAAAAGCGGTGCAGGAACTGAAATACTTGAGCTTGGCCACTCCGACCGGGCCATTTCTTTGTTTTCCGACGATGATTTCAGCAATTCCCTTTTCCGGATTGTCCTCCCGGGTATTGTACACATCATCGCGATACAAAAAGACGATAAGGTCGGCATCCTGTTCTATGGCTCCCGATTCCCTAAGATCAGAGAGCATCGGCCGCTTATTGGTCCGTTCCTCAACTTTCCGGTTCAGCTGGGCCAAGGCTACCACCGGGACATCCACTTCTTTAGCCAGGGCTTTCAAGTTTCGGGAGATATGGGATATTTCCTGTTCTCTGGAATCCTTGCGCTGGCTGGTGTGCATTAATTGCAAATAGTCCACAACCACCAGGCCCAGACCGGTTTCCCCCTTCAGCCGCCGGCATCTGGCCCGGAGTTCCATGGGGTCCAGGGAAGGAGTATCGTCAATGGCTATAGAAGCCTGGGACAGGGCCTCAGCAGCCTGATAGAGGCGCGCCCAGTCCTCGTCCTGCAAAAAGCCGCTGCGCATGCGACTGAGGTCCACCTTTCCCCAGGCACACAGCATGCGCATCATCAGTTGCTCCATGGACATCTCCAGGGAAAAAATGGCCACTGGCACCTGGTGCATGATTGCCGCCCGCATGGCCATGTTCAGGCCGAATGCTGTCTTGCCCATGCTGGGCCGGCCGGCGATAATGATCAGATCAGTCCGTTGCAGGCCGGCAGTTATCTCATCAAATTGCTGATATCCAGTCGGCACCCCGGTGATCAATTCGCGCTGCTCAAACCTGTGTTCCAGGTATTCAAAGACCTGGTTCACAAGTTCTTTGCTCATTTTAAAGCCCGGCCTGACCCGGCCTTCGGAAATCCCGAAAATATGCTGCTCAGCGCGATCAAGGATGGTTTCCGTATCTTCAGAAGATTCGAAAGATTCGGTAATTATGGAGGCAGACTCATGGATAAGTTCGCGGCGAACGGCCTTGTCCCGTACGATATTGGCATAGCTTAAGGCATTGGCTGCACTGGCCACGGAGTCGGTCAGAGAGGTCAAATAGACCGCACCGCCCACTTCCTCCAGCCTGCCCCGCTTTTGCAGCTCATCTGCCACTGTCACCAGATCAATGGGCACATTTGTCCGGTACAGGTCCAAAAATATCTGGTAGATAATGCGGTGAACCGGAGAATAGAAATCTTCAGGGCGCAGGATGTCGATCAGGGTATGCAGGAGAGAATTGCGTAAAAAAACCCCCCCCAAAACAGCCTGTTCCGCTTCAATGTTCTGAGGGGGGACTTTACCGACCAGGTCTGCATTGACCCGGGACAGGGACCTAACTCCCCGGGAGTCCTGCTGCGCAGCTTTATTCCCCGTCCCCGCTTGGGCTTGATTCTTCGCCATGCCGAACCACATTCACCTTGAGTTCAGGGCGCACTCCGGAGTAAAGTTTGACCGGAACCTGGTGCTCGCCGAGGCTCCGGATCGGATTTTCCAGCTCAATATCTTTTTTGTCGATTTCCTGACCCTGCCGGGCTAAGGCCTCGGCTATCATGGCGCTGGTAACCGATCCGTACAGCTTATCTCCTTCGCCTACCCGGACCGGGATCGTAAGGACCGTCTCTTCCAGCTTCTCAGCCAAAGACTGCGCTTCTGCCCTGGCCTTATCCAATTTTTCCTGCAACTTGCGTCGTTGTTGTTCAAAGACTTTTAAATTACCAGGCGTGGCCTGCATGGCAAGTTCTTTAGGGATGAGGTAATTGCGGGCATAGCCCGGCTTGACCTTGACCACGTCTCCCAGTTTGCCGAGATTTTCCATGTCGGTTCGTAAAATTACCTCCATATTCGCTCCTACACGGTCTTCTTCTTGACCTCTGTGCTGTGAACAGCAGTGTAGTACATAAGGGCCATTTGCCTGGACCTCTTGATCTCCGTAGTCAGTTTGCGCTGATGCTTGGCGCAGGTTCCAGTGATGCGCCGGGCGATGATTTTGCCCCGCTCGGTCACAAAGTCCTGCAATATATCAGGTCTTTTGTAGTCCAAAGGAAGTTTCTTGTCCGCGCAAAAACGGCAGAATTTCTTTCGCGGTGTAAATTTAAACGCCATGAGCTAGGCCTCCTCAGCGGGTTGGAATTCCTCGGCGAGCTTGACAGTCATGAACTTGAGCACACTGTCAGCAATTCGAATCCGGCGCTCCAGTTCAGCGACCACCGGCCCGAGGGCACCATAGACCAAGCGCACATAGTGGCCTCTGGTATGCTTCTGGACCGGGTAGGCCAGGGTCCGCTTGCCCCAGTCATCCACCTCAACCACCTGACCGGAATACTCATTCACCACCCGGCTCAAGTCATCAAGGACCTGCTGTCTGTCTTCAGACCCGATATCCGGGCTAAAGAGCAGAAGCGTTTCAAACTTTCTGTGCATTGTCTTCTCCTTATGGTCTTTGGCTCCAGATCACGTGGTCTGGAACAAGGCAAAGAAGGAAATATATCCCCAGCCCATCCTGGTGTCAAGATCACGAATAGCGCAGGGCCTCAGGCGACTGGATAGTTATGTCTGCAGCCTCCCGCAGTCCCTGCACATAGGAATCAAACAGGAGCTGTTCCTGGAGCCTGCGCATGCTGTCGACCCAGTATTCTTTCTGCTCTTCCCAGACTCTATTATCCGGAGGCTCAATTTCCAGCAACTTGGCTATGATCACTTTCTCCCGCAGGTCATAGGACGTATCCAGCCACTGTCCCTCACTGGCAGCAAAGACGTCCTGGAACAGCTCCTGATTCTTGCCCAACCCTGGAATGTTTCCTTGCCGGGCAAACGGCTGGCTTGTCTCCACCTTAAGCCCAAGATCTTCAGCAGATTGACCATTTTCAAGCTCTTTCAGAGCTTCTTGGGCCTCTTTCTGAGCCAGCTCCCGGGCCTTAACTTTTTCAAGTGCTGAGCGGACCTGATCTCGAACCTGATCCTGCTCAGGAATAAAGGACTCCTCGTGCTCGGTTTTTTTGGCTATCAGGTATCCGTCACCTTCACTGAAAGGAGTTTCAGTAATTTCTCCAACCTGCATCTGCATCAGTCTGTTAACTTGATCATCTTCCAGGTTCAGCCCCTCGGGGAGATCACCCCGGCCAAAGGGCCCGATCTTCTCCACTTCGAGATTTACAGCATCAGCCGCTTGGTGAATATCCCCTTCTGTGAGCACAATCTGCAACACCTCGTCCAGCCGATCTTCCAGCTTTTGCACGGCCTTCTCCTGAGCCAGACGGGACCTGATTTCCTCCTGCACCTGGTCCAGTGGCTGTACGCCGTCCTCTCTCCGGTCGGTCACCTGGATCAGGTGAAATCCAAACTTCGTCCGCACTGGATCGCTAATTTCTCCTGGCTGTAGGGCAAAAGCCTCTTCCTCGAATGCCTCTGCCATGGAATTGCGGCCAAACCATCCCAGGTCTCCGCCCTGATCCGCACTCGGGGCCTCGGAGACTTCCCCGGCCAGCTGGTCAAAATCTGCTCCCTGCTCCAGGCGCTTGGCTGCCTTCTCAATTTCTTGCCTGGCCTTTTCCACCTCTTCATCACCCGCCTCTTCATCAACCTCGATCAGGATATGTCTGGCCTTGATCTGTTCTTCCTGGGTAAATTCCTGTTCATTGTTCTCATAATAGGCCTTCACCTCTTCTGAGCTCACGTCTTGACTGTCGGCCAGGGTCTCCGGGTTGATGCGGATGACCTGCATGCTCATTTTGGCCGGGACCCTGTATTCCTGCTTGTGTTCCTGGTAATATTCCCGGATTTCTTCTTCATCCATCTCAACCTGCTGGACATAATCCTGGACCGGAAACTGTACGTACTCGATCAAAGCCCGGGCCTGGACATACTCAAAAAGAGCCCGGGCCTCGCTTGCCTCCACCCGAACCGGGGCAGTGACCACATCCTGCAGGGCGGAGCTGACCAGATCCATTCTCATATCGGCCTCAAATTGAGCCGGAGTCAGATTGTTCATCCGCAACAGGCCCTGATAGCGATTAGGGTCAAAGGTGTCGTTATCTCCATGAAAGACCTGCATTCCCCGGATCCGGGAACGCACCTGTCCGGAACCCACCACCAGGCCCAGCTCCTCGGCCTTGGCCTGAATCAGGCGTTGGCTGATCATCCCTTCCAGCACCTGTCGTTTGAGATCCATGTCTTTGAGCTGTTCAGAGCTGATATCTCCCTGCTCACGCCGCAAGGTCTCCACCTGCTGCTGGTATTTTTGGACGAACTCCTGCATCCCTATCTCTTGACCATCCACCTCGGCCACAACTTGTCGTCCGGAATCGCGAAAACTTCCCACTCCCCAGAAAACAAAAACCAGCACAATAATAGCAAACAGCAGCTTCACACCCCATGACTGGGCATTATTTCTTATGGATTCCAGCATATTCTCTCCAGTTCTTCAGATGCCTTTTCCCCTTGCGGCCTGCTTACAAGATATATCGACTCAGATCCCGGTTCTCTTCGATGTCCTTGAGCTGATCCTTCACATAGGGAGCATCAATGACAACCGTATGTCCAGCCTGTTCTGCGGCGTCAAATGACAGCTCATGCAAAACCTTTTCCAAAAGGGTATACAAGCGGCGGGCCCCGATATTTTCCGTTTCCTCATTGATGCGCTGAGCATAGGCTGCGATCTCCCACAACCCCCCCTGGTCAAACTCGACTTCCAATCCTTCAGTGCTCAGTAAAGCCCTGTACTGGACGGTCAGAGAGTTCTGAGGCTCGGTCAGGATCTGGTAGAACTCTTCCTGCTGCAGGGGGCCAAGCTCCACCCGCAAGGGAAATCGCCCTTGCAGCTCCGGGATGAGATCCGAGGGTTTGGCATAATGAAAGGCTCCGGCAGCAATGAACAGAATATGATCTGTGCGCAGCATGCCGTATTTGGTATTCACCACACATCCCTCAACTACGGGCAACAGATCCCGCTGCACCCCTTCCCGGGAGATGTCCGCCTGTTTGCTCCCTCCCTGCGAGGCGCAGACCTTATCCAGCTCATCTAAAAAGATGATCCCGCTTTGCTCCACCCGCTCCTTGGCCAGCTCCACGACCTTGTCCTGGTCTATGAGGCGGTCCGATTCCTGCTGCACCAGGTGCTCGTAGGCATCAAGGACCTTCATCTTGCGCGTCTTCTTCTTTTTAGGAAACATGCGGCTAAACATGTCCCGAAACTGCATTTCCATATCTTCCATGCCCGGCATAGCCATCATGCCCACCTGCATGCCCGGTCCTTCCACTTCCACGTCCACCAGACGATCGTTGAGCTTTCCGTCTCTCCACAAACGGCGAAACTTCTCCCGGGTGGGATTTTCCGTCTGTTCACCGGAATCAGCTTCCACAGGCTGGCTCTGGTCTGTCTGGGACTGCCCTCTGGAGTTGGGCAGCAAAAGATCCAGAAGGGCTTCTTCAGCCAGCTGCTCCGCCTTGTCCTTGACCCGGTCCGTTTCTTCCTGGCGGACCATGTTTACCCCGATCTCCATCAAGTCCCGGACCATGGATTCCACATCCCGGCCTACGTACCCCACCTCAGTAAACTTGGAAGCCTCGACCTTAAAAAAAGGAGAACCGGCCAGTTTGGCCAGACGACGGGCAATTTCCGTCTTGCCCACTCCAGTCGGCCCGATCATGATAATATTTTTTGGAGCCACTTCTTCCTGCAGCTCCGGGTCCAGCTGCCTTCGCCGCCATCGGTTGCGCAGGGCGATGGCCACCATGCGTTTGGCCTCTTCCTGGCCCACGATGAATTTGTTGAGTTCAGCCACTATCTGTGGCGGTGTCAGTGTTGCATGCATAGTTTATTAGACCTCTTCAATAATGAGCTGATCATTGGTGTATACACACATGTTGGCAGCGATAATCATGGCTTTTTGGGCCACTTCCCTGGCCGAAAGCCCGGTATTTTGGATCAGTGCCTGGGCTGCGGCCTGGGCATAAGGCCCGCCGGAACCAATACCTACAATTCCATCGTCCGGTTCGATGACATCCCCAGTACCAGTTAAAACCAGGACTGTTTCCTTGTCTGCCACAACCAGCATAGCCTCCAGGCGCCGCAGATATTTATCCGTTCGCCAGTCCTTGGCCAGTTCCACACTGGCCCGCAGAAGATTACCGCTGAAGGCCTCCAGTTTGGACTCAAAGCGTTCAAACAAGGTAAAGGCGTCAGCTGTCGCCCCGGCAAAGCCGGCCACGATTTTATCCTTATACATGCGCCGCACCTTGAGAGCCTTGTGCTTTAAGACCACTGCCTGGCCCATGGTTACCTGGCCGTCCCCGGCCACGGCCACGCCCTCCGGTGTTTTCACCGCCAGGATCGTGGTTCCGCGTATTTCTTGTTGGTTATTCACATCTGCCTCCGATAAGCATTGGCTGGCAAAATCAAAAGGAACACTTTGCTGGAAATACAAATCTTGTCAAGCCGGAGACTCCAAGTCGCAGGGCTTTTTGTTTCTGCTTCTCATTGTCAGCAATTCCAGTTGCTTTTTTTATATCAAAATAACAGCTGTCTGTATTCAGGCCTCGCCGCTGACATCGCTGTAACCTGTAAACAATTACCGGTTTGTATGGAAATCTCACTCTCCTCCTTTTTGGTCTAATACGCAAACCTGAACCGGCTGTTCCCGGCCTTTGAGCTGCACCTCCCGGCCGGATCGAAACAAATGGGCGGAGCGGGTGAGATGAGATCGGAATTCTTCAGACACTGCCAGCCGCGTGTTTAATTCCCGGGTACACTGCTCCAGCCTGGCGGCTACATTCACTGCATCTCCAATGCATGTGTATTCCATGCGCTCCGGGCTGCCGATATTCCCGGCCACCACAGCTCCCCGATGCAGACCGATGGAATTTCTGAGCACAAATTCCCCTTCCAGCCGTCTTTTGCTGGTTAACCGATCACACTCCTCCAGCATGGCCAAAGCCGCTTCCAGTGCAGCTTCCGGATCACTCCCACTTCCGGCCGGATGCTCGAAAACAGCCATAATGGAATCACCTACGAACTTGTCAACCATCCCGCCCCGGGTCTCCACTTCCCTGACCATAACAGTAAAGTACTCATTGAGCAGGCTGACCAAAAGATGCGGTGGAAGCTTGCTGCTCAATGCGGTAAAATTCCGCAAATCGCAAAAAAGGATGCTCACCTCCACGACCTCCCCGCCCAGATTAAGTTCATCAGCCAGCAGCCGGTCCATAACAGTGTGGTCCATGACTTTTCCCAGACTTCTCTTAAGTACTTCCTTTTCCCGCAGACCTTGAATCATATGATTGAAAAATTGCATCAAGCGGCCAAATTCATCTTTCCTGGCGATTTGCAGGTTCTGTCCCAGATTTCCCGCAGCCACAGCCTGCATGGCATTTTGCAGAACGTGTATCGGCTGCAGGATCTGCCTGGACATAACCCAGGTCAAAGCCAGGGCCAGGCTCAGGGCCAATGCCAGGGAGATAAGACCCGCCTGACGGATATCGGCCAGTTTATCCCGGATTCGGTTCGCTGACATGTCAATACCCAACAGGCCAACCTGCTGACCCGAAGACGTAGTAATCGGGGCATAACCGGACATGGTCCAGCCCCACTTGTCTTTCCAGGGCGATTTGTCAACTGAAGGAGTAACGAATCCCCGCAGCAGATCCTGGGGTGGATCCGGGTATGGCTCACCAATCGGAGCTGGCATTTCATCTTCTGATATTTGACCGTCTCCGTCATCATCACTTGGTGGTGAATCTACCACAAATTCCACCTGACCATTATTCATGCGCATAATATATGCATAAAGAAATTCAGGTGTGGATTGAGCCAGGTTCCCCATAAGCATCTGGAGATCCTTGTAATCTTGTGTGGAATGCTGTTTCGGGGTTTTGAGTTTTAAAACCTGGTCTCCTTCTACGAATCCGGATCCAATCACCGCTGCAGATTTCAGCTCTTGTTTGATTGTCGTCAGCATTGCATCTTTCACCTTCCAGTAAAAATACGAACCAGTGGCCCCGGAGGCCAGGAAGGCAATTCCCATGATCCCCAGCATGAGCTTAACCCGTACCGACATGCTCCCTCCTCTCCGTTTGATATCTTTGGCCGTCTTTTCCAGCACATACTTTTGGCACAGTACATAAGCATAAATACGTAATTTAAGCAAACATATCTGGTGATGAACCTCTATTGGATCCTGATATGAAAACAATGCAAACAGCTGGGATAAGGCCTTCAGCGATTCACCGAAAAGCCCCTGCAAGAATACCATTTTCGGCATTTGACCCTCATCAGGGCCTG
>JBKHIL010000203.1:0-4139 GCA_046538645.1 Desulfovermiculus sp. | reverse complement strand
ATCCGGACAATCTCCGGCCGGTGCGGGTCATGTGCTCCGGACGGGTGGATCCGGTATTTATCCTCGATGCCATGCTGGACGGTGCGGACGGGGTGCTGGTCTCAGGTTGACACATCGGAGACTGCCATTACCTGGATGGTAATGTGGAAGCGGAAAAGAAGATCGCCCTGACCCAGCATCTGTTGGACCATGCCGGAATTGAGGCCAAACGCCTGCATCTGGCCTGGGTCTCTTCAGCCGAGGCCCAACGCTTTGCCCAGGTGGCCACTACAGTGGTTGAAGACGTCCGCCAGGCAGGTCCCTTGGACCGAAAAAGCCTGGCCCTGCAGCTCGAAGCGGTTCGCCGCACCCTGGACGGAGAGTTCGTGCGCTGGACAGTAGGCAAGCAGCGCCGGATCACAAGGGACGGAGACGTCTACGGCCGCAAATGGGACGAAGACTCCTTTGTCCAGGCCCTGCAGCGGATAACGGACACAGAGTACGAAAAGAGCCTCATCTACACCGCCCTCACCCACGGCAACGCCTCGGTGCGGGACGTCAGCGCGGCCACAGGACTGCCTCTGGCCCGGATCTCCCACCACTTAGCGGACCTGGAACGGACCGGTCAGGTGGAATTCAAGCGCATGGTGGAACACAAACCGGAATTTGCGGCTGTATAAGGAGTACATACTCATGGCAGAAACACAAACGAGCGGAGCCGTCATGGTGGTCGGGGCCGGTATTACCGGGATGCAGACCGCCCTGGATCTGGCCAACTCAGGATTTAAAGTCTATCTTGTGGAGCAGTCTCCGTCCATTGGGGGCATGATGTCCCAGCTGGACAAGACCTTTCCCACCAATGACTGCGCAATGTGAATCATCTCCCCTGTACTGGTCGAGGTCGGCCGGCACTTAAACATCGAGATCCTGGCCAATAGTCAGATCCAGGCTCTTGAGGGAGAAAAAGGCAACTTTACAGCCACAGTGCATACCAAGCCCAGGTATATCGACCCTGAAGCCTGTACCGGGTGCGGAGAATGCGCCGCCCACTGTCCGGTGAGCGCAGTGGATGTCTATAACCTGGGCATGCGGGACCGCAAGGCCATCTATATCGACTACGCCCAGGCCGTCCCCCTGTCCTTTACTATCGACCAGGAGACGTGCATCGGCTGCGGATTGTGCGAAAAGATGTGCCTGGCCAAGGCTATCACCTATGCTGACCAGCCCCAGGAAAAGACCCTGCATGTCGGGGCTGTGGCCTTGTCCGTCGGCACCCGGACCTTTGATCCGTCCGGGCTCGACTATCTGGGCTACGGCCGTTTTCCCAACGTGGTCACCAGCATGGAGTTTGAGCGCATTTTAAGCGCTTCCGGCCCCTATTTCGGCAATCTGATGCGCCCCCTGGACCGCCAGGAGCCGCGCAAGATCGCCTGGTTGCAGTGCGTGGGGTCCCGGGATGTCAACCGCTGCCAGAATGCGCATTGCTCCTCGGTCTGCTGCATGTACGCCATCAAGGAAGCGGTCATTGCCAAGGAGCATGCCACAGCCGATCTGGATTGTGCAGTATTCTACATGGATATGCGCACCTTTGGCAAAGAATTTGAGAAATACTATGAACATGCCCGGGACGAAGAAGGAGTCCGCTTTATCCGCTCCCGGGTGCACACCATTACTGAAGACCCGGAGACCGGGGATCTGGACCTGACCTATGTCAACGATCAGGGAGAGATGTCCACGGAGCGATTTGACATGGTGGTCCTGTCTGTGGGCCTGGAGGCTGATCCTCAGAGCATGGAACTGGCCTCCACCCTGGGTGTGGAGCTCACAGAAGGCAACTTCTGTAAGACAACGTCCTTTGCCCCTATCAGCACCTCAAGAGAGGGAGTCTACGTCTGCGGCGCATTTCAAGGCCCCAAGGACATCCCCACCTCAGTGGTCGATTCCAGTGCCGCTTCAGCCCTGGCCGGAGAACTCCTAAGTCCAGCCAGATTTCAAGACGCCGAAATCAAGGAGGAGGTCCCGGAAAAGAACGTCCAGGGCGAGAGACCCAGCATTGGAGTCTTTGTCTGCAAGTGCGGGAGCAATATCGCCGGTGTGGTCAATGTGGAGGAGGTCCGGGAATACGCTGCATCGCTTCCTTACGTGGATTACGCGACCGACAATCTCTACACCTGCTCCCAGAATACCCAGGACGAGATGACCGAGATCATCAAGGAGAAGAACCTGAACCGGGTCGTCGTGGCCTCCTGCTCCCCCAAAACCCATGAGCCTCTGTTTCGGGAGACCTTGATCAATGCCGGGATCAATAAATATCTGTTCAACATGGTCAATATCCGCAACCAGGACTCCTGGGTCCATCGCTTCAACCCGGACTTGGCCACAGACAAGGCCAAGGACCTGGTGCGCATGGCCGTGGCCAATGTGGCCCTCAAGGAACCTCTGGAAGAGCCCGAGCTGTCGGTCAATCAGACCGCCCTGGTTATTGGAGGCGGAATCTCTGGAATGACTGCGGCCCTTTCCCTGGCCCGCCAGGGCCATCCCACCCATCTGGTGGAAAAGAACTCCCAACTGGGTGGACAGGCCTTGTCCCTGTACCGGACCTGGAAAGGAGAGGACATCCAGGCTGAGCTGGCCGGCATGATTCAGGAGGTGGAGCAGGAGCCAAACCTGAGTGTGCACCTGGACAGCAGCATCACTGACGTGGACGGTTTTGTGGGCAACTTCAATACCACCGTGTCCACCAAGGACTCAGAACAGACCATCACCCACGGGGTGACGGTCATGGCTACCGGGGCCAGGGAACATACCCCGGAGGAGTACCTGTACGGCCAGGACTTAAGGGTCAAGACCAGCCTGGAGCTGGACCGCATGTTCCAGGAAGACGACCCGGCCCTGAAGCAGGCCAGGTCGGCGGTCTTTATCCAGTGCGTGGGCTCACGGGAGCCGCATCGGCCCTACTGCTCCCGGGTCTGCTGCACTCATTCCATCCAAAACGCCCTGGAGCTCAAAGAGAAAAATCCGGATATGGACGTCTTTGTCCTTTACCGGGACATACGCACCTACGGAGAAAAAGAGAATATCTACAACCGGGCCAGAGAGGCCGGGGTCATCTTTATCCGCTTCGACCTTGATCACAAGCCGGAGGTGACGGAAAGGAACGGTTCCCTGCTGGTTACGACCCGGGACCATATCTTAGACCGGCCCCTGGAAATCGAGGCCGACCTGGTCACCCTGGCCGCGGCCATTGTTCCGGCCAAAGATGAAACCCTGGCCAACTTCTACAAGGTCTCTTTTACAGACGATGGATTCTTTGCCGAGCGGCATGCCAAAATGGGGCCCTCGGAATTTGCCACTGACGGCATGTTCCTCTGCGGCCTGGCCCATTATCCCAAATCCATTGATGAATCCGTGGCCCAGGGCAAGGCGGCCGCGGCCAAGGCCATCACCCTGCTGGCCCAGGAAATCATTCATTCCAGTGGAGAGGTAGCCCAGGTCAACCCAATGTATTGCAGCAGCTGCGGGGTATGCGTGGCCATCTGTCCCTACTCCGCCCCGTCTTTTATCGAAGAAGGCCGGTTTGCCGGCAAGGCCCAGATCAATCCTTCCCTGTGTAAAGGATGCGGACTATGTGCCGCTTCCTGCCGCTCAGGAGCCATTTCACTGAAAGGAGCCAGTGGGAGGCAGATCTACGCCATGATCGAAGCCCTATAAAATTTTGCCTTCATGGTTTATAAACCATGAAGGCAAAATTTTATTTATGGTATTTTGGAAGATAAATTTCCAGAGAAGAGAAACGCACCCAATACAATAATGTATATTTAAAAATGTGCAGTCCTGTGCACATTTTTAAAGGAGAATTAGCCTATGTCTGAATGGGAACCGAAAATCGCTGCTTTCCTGTGTAACTGGTGCAGCTACGGAGCGGCGGACCTGGCCGGGGTGAGCCGCATGCAATATCCGGCCAACATCCGGATCATCCGTATCCCCTGCACCGGGGCCATGAGTCCGAACTTTATTCTCCAGGCCCTGCGCCACGGCGTGGATGGAGTCTGGGTCTCCGGGTGACACCCGGGCGAATGCCACTACATCAGTGGCAATATGTTCGCCAGACGGCGGTTCGTCGTCTTAAAAGACCTTTTGGAGTACATCGGTATTGAACC
>JBKHIL010000202.1:0-4145 GCA_046538645.1 Desulfovermiculus sp. | reverse complement strand
AGCAACTGATTGCCAATACTCAAGATCATTGTTAAGGTCCGTTTAAAAGATACTTAATTCAGATCCAGCAGAGGTTCTGTCATGCAATCCATCCTGCACGCATGCACCCCCAGATCAGACATTATTCAAGGCACTTTTAATCCAGAGATCTTCACTGCCAGTTTAAGCAATGTCCTGCGGGCCTATCACGATCCTCAAGTAATTCGGACGGTATATACAGATCCGGAAATTTTCTTTCAGCAAGCTACATATCCTACCCAAGGCTTAACAACTGTTTTGAATGCTGCACTGGGGAGACTCTCAGGCATAAATACCTATCCGGCCATACAGAGGCTAGAAACCGCCTTTGGTGGGGGGAAGACCCACACCTTGATCGCCTTGACCCATTTGGCTCAAAAAGGGAAGGAACTGTCTTCATTTGTCCAGGATTATATTGTAGGAGATATCCTACCGGATCCCAATACGGTTCATGTTATTGGCATCGCTGGGGATGAGCTTCCCCTTTACAGGAGCAGGGGGTCAGCGCTCGTCCCTTATACCCTGTGGGGGGAAATTGCCTACAGGATAGGAGGCCCGGACCTGTATACAGAACTCCAGGCCGAAGCGGAATCATATGCTTCACCTGGGAGTTCATTCTTTGAAAAAGTCTTTGCCGGGCGCAAAGTTTTAATCATGTTTGATGAGCTGGCCCAGTATGCCACCAGACTGCAAGCTGCCAGGTCGGATGGTTCCGACCAATTAGCTGCTTTTCTCATGGGCTTGCACGGCTATGCCCGGAATCACTCTCACATTTCCATTGTACTCACACTGGCCAGCAGTGTGGACGCCTTTGCCAGGCAATCAGCCAAGCTGAGCAAGCTTGTTTCAGAAGTCAAAGGCGACGAAGTGGATCAAGATCAGGCCATGGCCTTAGCCCAGCAGGCAGAGCAGGGCCTGAAAAGTGTGGTCGCCAGGGACGCATCCACTGTTGTACCGGTCCAAGGCGGCGAGATCTCCCGCATACTGGCCAAACGACTCTTTGAATCAATTGATGACCATGCAGCGCAGGATACAGCTACCTCGTACATGGAAATGTACCGTCATCATTCGTCCTATCTCCCGGCCCAGGCCAGTCAGGCGGACTTTGAATCCATTCTTACAGCCCATTATCCGTTCCACCCCACCTTTATCCGTTACCTGCAGGGTAAACTGGCCACGTTAGAAACGTTTCAAGGGACCCGGGGTGTCTTGCGCATGCTGGCCTTTGTCTTGCGCAGCATCTGGTCCAAAGAACTTGAAGTACCGATGATTCATACCTGTCATATTGATCTGACCAACCCGGATATGGTCAATGAGATCTTGGGCCGCACCGGGGGAAGTGACTTGCTGCAAGTGTTGAACACGGATATCGGAGGGCCGGACACAGGGAACTTATCCATGGGCAGAAGCTATGCCCAGTTTGCGGACCAAAAAAACCCCCATCCGCAAGGTTATCCTCTGTATGAGTACACCTGGAGAACCATCTTTTTGCACAGCCTTGTGGGCAGATCCGAAGGTCTTGGGTCCAATGTCTTTGGCCTGACTGAGCAAGATGCACTCTTTGATGTAGCCAATCCGGCCATGACTCCGCCGCAGGTACAAATGGCCTTAAACGAGATTGAAAAAAGCGCTCAATACTTGCGTAAAAAACAAGGCCGGTATTTTGCCAGTCTGGAACCATCTGTGAATCGGGCCTTGACCACTATTGAAACCGGTCTGCAGTTCCGCTCCGAACAGGTCCTGGAACGAATACGAGAAACCAGCCGCAATGTGGTCAAGCAGCATTCAGATCCTTTTTATGTGGTTCATGAAGTCACTCATCCGGAAGATATTCCGGACAGAGGTGTAAAGCCCCTTCTGGTCCTGGTTTCCTTGGACGCGGAAGAAGTTGATATTCAAGAGCTCATTACACAGGCTGGTCCGAACCGGGTTAGAATGAACCAAAATCTGTGCTTTGTGCTCCAGCCCAGGACCGTGTTGACTGCAAACGATAAGCAAAGTACGGAGCGGCAATCTCAGGCCAGAGAAGTCTTTGCCCGCATTGAAGGCCTGGCTCGTACAGTTGTGGCCATGCGCCGGTTGCAGGAAAGGCCTGAGGATTACGGGATTACTGCAGCTATGCTCATGGAGCAGGACTTGAACCGCCGCTTGAAAGAGCGGGCTCAGGCCCTGGAGACCACTATAGCTCAATGCTACGATTCGCTCTGGTATCCTTCGGCCTCCAAGCATCTTTCACATAAGGAAATCCGCACCGGAGGAGGCGAGGGCGGCTCGGCAATTATTGAGGAAATCAGAAGGATCCTGCGCCAGGATGGGGAGTTGATCACCGCTGATATTGCCGAAACCCAGGAAACACTGCAAAGTCTGGCCCAACTTTTTTTCCGGCACAACCAGACTCCCAGCCTGCAAAGTATCAAAGAGTCTTTCGTTCAAGTTCGGGACTGGCCCATTCTGGAGCGGCCGGATCTTTTTGAGAATATTATCAGATCCGGGGTGGAACGCGGGGTGTGGTGCCTTTTTCGCATGTCCAGCGCCAGCGATGAGCCGGAAGAGTTCTTCAGCCGGGATACCGGCCTTCTGCCCTTAAATCTGGATTTGTCCAATCCGGAGTGGTCCCTGGTGGGCATGAAGCATGCTCAGAAGCTTGGCTGGGGGCCAAAATCTGTGGACAAAGAGAAAGTGAAAGAGATTATCACTTCCACCGTGGACCAGCAGGAGGCGTCTTCAGTGGCCCATGTCCATGCCCGGATCAGTGACAACTATGGTCAAATTCCGGAGAATGAAGTGCGAGACGCAATTTCCTCCTTGGTTAAAAACGGACGAATTGGCGTCTACAGCGGCTCACCTGAACAGACAGAGAAACCGCAGGACTTGGTTTATGGCAAGGTGGCTGTGCTTCAGCCGGTGAAACAGGATCAGTCTCTGATTACCCCGGCAGCTATTGCCAAGCGCGGCTGGAAAGAGGAGAAAAAAGGGGTCACTCTGTCTGGAACCCAGGCAATGAACAAACTGTGGCCTTTGTTGAAGCAACTGGGTCAGATTTATGCCCAGGGCGGTAGATCCAGGATTGATCTTTTGGAGATATTTGGGTTGGATATACCAGGTGGAGGCCAACTCAGGGTTTCTCTGGAGGATGTCTCCCCAGAAGGAATCAAGCATCTGGACGAACTGTTTGCAACCCTGGCTGAATTGACTGAGAAGGGTGATAATACAGAACTGGAACTGGAGATCAGAGAGCCGGACGAGGAATGCTCATTCGTGCGCAAGATCAGTGGATAATGATATAATTCTTTAAAGTAACAGTGATAAATGAAGAAAAGAAAAAATGTGGATCTTCACAAGCATCATGTGGAGAGACTGGAGCCTTTGGTTCCCAAGTCACCTTACGTGTTGCGCATTACAGAATGGAAGGATTATCCAGTTCCAGTGCTGGTTATAAAGGAACGCAGGGCCTATCAACTGGATACGCATAATTCCAGGAAGCAGGTTCAGGTTCCGTTGCTCGAACCGCCGGTCAAAAGGATTTTGGTGGAGATCGGCTTCATTTACGGGGAACCACTCAGACGGTGCCTGCCGGTATTCTGGCATATTGTCTCTACAGTCCGCGATAACCAGGATATCCCCCTTGAGTTGCAACGCTACATGAATAAAGAGGGGCTACGCTTGAGGTTGAACCTGCCTTTGGATGAAGAGGCCGGGGCCAAGCTTGGTTTATTGTGCAGACTGCAGGTCCGGGTTCGGGAACTGGAGCGCATAGAGCTTATGGCCAGGCGTATTGCCCGTTTCTCCAGGGAGGAGGCTGTATATTGGCTGTACCGGACTACCACGTATGGGCCGGAGGCCAATCGCTGGGCTGTATCCGGCCTGCGCATTATGCTCGGTGGCCAGCCTGGAGATCCGGCAGTCGGCAAAATGCTGGCCAGATTGCGTGAAGAGTAAAAAAGATAGTGACAAGCGTGGCAGGTATAAATATGTTGTTTTGTAACAACACCTGCCACGCCTCTCCTTTGGAAGCGCACCACGGCGGGTTTTTTTTTATGACTAATGGCCTCATTCCTTTCCCAAAGCCTGCCTTAAGCCTGGACGACCAGCTCAAACTCCTCATAAGCCGTGGCCTAAAAGTTCAA
>JBKHIL010000201.1:0-4166 GCA_046538645.1 Desulfovermiculus sp. | reverse complement strand
TGGATGCGGATGATCCAAAGCAGAGCACTTACTTCCCATACCTATAATGAAGACACTGCCCGGAAAATCGCCACAGAAATATTGAACGAATATTATCCTCAGTTTGTCAAGCTCAAAGAAACACTGAGTGCACTGAAGGCCAAGGAAATGCAACAGTCATGAGTTTCGGCCTGGATAAGAGAACTCTGGAGATGCTTCGATCGGTCTTTGCCCGATACGACCAAGTCGATGAAGTAATCGTTTACGGCTCCAGGGCCAAGGGGAATTATGGACCTGGTTCGGATATCGATCTGGTGGTCAAAGGGCGAAACCTTTCCTTATCTCTTCTCCATACCATCAACCAAGAAATCGACGACCTTCTCCTGCCTTACACTGTAGACATATCCCTCTTTGCTCACATCACCCACCCCAATCTCTTGGACCACATTCAAAGAGTTGGTCAGCAGTTCTATAAAAAGTCCCAATCTGTATAGCATTCTCCAGGAAAGCTTGGTCTTACACTCATGAGGACAAAAGTACTTACTTTTTGCACGCTGTCCTCAGCAGGGTCGAAAATGATTTCCCGCTGCTTCGTGCGCGAGCCGCGCTCATAGCGCGGCTCCTATGGCATCATTTCTTTCAGCCTGGTCAGGTGTTTGCGCTCTTCCTCAATACAGCGGTCGATATACTGCTTTTCTCCTTCCGGCACAAAGTCCCGCATTTCCTTGAAGAACAAAAGCGAGTCCCGCTCAAAGTTCATGGCCAGCTTCAAGGCCTCCTGTTCGTTTTTGACCTGATCCAAAAGAAACTCCCCCCAGCCGCAGGAAAAGAGCATGTGGGAGTTTATTAAGGCATCGAAGTAGGCACTGTATTCCTCCTGATCCGAGTAGGCCGGGATTTCTACCGGCTCCAAACGGTCCAGAATGGACTGAAAGATCTTCTGATGTTCCACCTCTTCCCGGGCCAGGTCCAGGAACAGATCCTTGATCCTATCATTCTGCATCCGCCCGGCCAGGCACTCATAAAAGTCCTGGCCCTTTTTCTCCGCTTCCACAGCAGCCCGAACTATATCGTTGGCCTTAAATATTCCGGCCATAGCGCTCTCCCTTCTTTACCGCGACACATTTAAACATGAGCACAAGTACATAGAGCCAGCATACTCGTATCAAACAAAAAAATAACAAGGGGGCAGCCACTCAGGGCTGCCCCTACTCTGAGGACCCGGAGTCATATACCCCTGATGAAAAATTTTCTGCTTTTTGCAGCAAAAAGCAGAAAATTTTTACAGTTCTGAAGGCAGAGCCTGCAGCTGGGCATAGGTAAAAACCGGGCCGTCCACGCATACATAATGGGTCCCGATGTTGCACCGCCCGCACAGACCAACTCCACACTTCATCCGCTTTTCCAGCGTGGTCATAATTTGCTCGTCCTCAAAGCCGAGATCCTTGAGCCCCTTGAGTACAAACTTGATCATTATCGGCGGACCGCAGGTAATGGCCACCTTGTTCTTTGGACTGGGCGCTTCTTCGGTCAGGACCGCAGGCACAAAGCCAACCCGGCCGTCCCAGTCCGGAAACTCGTTGTCCACAGTCAGCACCAGGTTGGCCCCCTGGGAACGCCACATGTCGAACTCATAGGTATAGCACAGGTCCTGAGGGGACCTGGCTCCGTAAATCACCGTAATGTCGCCAAATTCATCCCGGCGGTCCAGGACGGTCAGCAGCAGAGTGCGCAGTGGAGCCATGCCGATGCCCCCGCCGACAATAAGGATATCCTTTCCCTGCATGGATTCTACGGGAAAGGCATTTCCCAGAGGGGCCCGAACCCCGATCTGGTCCCCCTCCTGCAGGGAGTGCAGCCTGGTGGTCACCTCCCCCACCCGCATGACACTGAATTGCAGATATTCTTTGCGCGTGGGCGGGGAGTTGATGACAAAGGTGGATTCACCAACTCCAAACACAGAGAGCTGCCCTACCTGGCCCGGTGAGAAATCGAACTCCTGCATCCTGGTTTCATTGTTTAATACCACCCGGAAGGTCTTAATATTATGGGTTTCCTGGATGATTTCATTGATTGTGGCCACATCAGGCAGATATGGATTGTTCATCAGCACTCTCCTTGGCGCGCAGGATAATTTCCCGGATATCCACTGCCACCGGGCAATGCTGGATGCACCGGCCGCAGCCGCAGCAGGCAAAGAGCCCCTCGTGCAGTTCCGGATAATAGCTAAACTTGTGTCCCACTCTGTTTCGCAGTCGATGGGCCTTGGTCATCCGCGGATTATGTCCGCTCCCTTCTAAGGTGAACAAATAGGACATACAGTTGTCCCAGGTCCGTATCCGCTTTCCGGACAGTCCAGAGGCCTCATCTGTGATATTAAAGCAGTAGCAGGTGGGGCACAGGTAGGTGCAGGCACCACAGCTGATGCACTTGGCTGAAACGTCGTTCCAAAAGTCCAGGTTGTCGAATAGCTGGAGCAAACGGGCTGGAACTGTGGAGATATCCGGAGCTTCACCCAGTTCTTCGCAAACCCGGGCTTGTATTGACCTGGCTTCTTCTTCCTGTTCAGAGGTCGCCGCACGTCCCGGGGCCTGGTCCAGGAGGTCCCGGCCCCGCGTGGTTATCGACTCGGCCACATACCCCCCATCCACAGGGTATAAAAGAATGTCTGAACCTTCAGGGTCTGCCGGATGGCTGCCCACCCAATGGCAAAAACATGTGTTCTCTGCTGTGTCACAGGCCAGAGTAATAAAAGCGGTATTCTCCCTCCTGGCCTTGTAATAGGGATCGGTTATTTTGTCGCTGTCAAAGACCCGGTCATAGATCACAAAGCCCCTGGCCCCGCAGGGACGGCATCCAAAAACCACGGTCTTATCCTGGGGCAGGGCTTCCTTGATCTCAAGGGCTTGAGTTTCCGGGTGCTCAGGATCCTTGCTGTACCTGTACTTCAGCAATGTCTCGGTCTGAGGGAAGACCGCCTGTTTTGGCGGGGCTGTGGCCTTGTGCTCCAAGACCATTTCTTTCTGTGGATCAAAAGGCACAAATGAAACTGCATTGTCCACTCTGGCTGGAACCAGGACGCGAGCTTCAGTACTCATGTCCTTAAGCCATGTGGCGATATCCTTGTGGGTGAGATAGGTCTTTGCCGCCATTACCATCCTCTCTCGTTGATATTGGCCTCTTCAACCTTGAACGTAAGCAAGGGAGGCACAGCTTGTGGATCCACTCCCGCTTGATAGGCAAAGAGTTCCTTGATCTCCCGGTTCAGCGTCTGGCGCAAGCTTAAAATAGGAATATCCATAGGGCAGGCCCGTTCACACTCTCCGCACTCAGTGCATCGGCCGGCCAGATGCATGGCATGGATCAGCTGGAACATCCATTTCTGCCGCACATCGGTCTCCTGAGTCAGCCAATGCGGATCCCTGGTGTCAGCGATACAGTGGTCGCGGCATACGCACATAGGGCAGGCATTGCGGCAGGCATAGCACCGGATACAGCGATCCAAATGATACTGCCAGTAATCAAAGCGCTCCTCCAGGCTCATATTTTCCAGCCGTTCCAGGTTGGCGGACTCTCCCTGGCCGCAGGCAGATGCATCCTCCGGCTGGCCGAAGAAGTGATCGAAGAGAACTGGTGAAGAATACGGATTGGTCTGGCATCTGGGCAGGAGCATGTCTTGTAATTTTATTCTGTAGTCCTGCTGCGGGGTCCTGACCTGCATATACCCCTGTTCAAAGGATACCTGGTTCACACGGCCCAAGTAGCCAATTTCATTCTTTACTTTGACCAAGTCCACAGCCCCGTCGCAGGTCAGTCCGAAGATGACCACATTTTCGCGCTTGATCAAATTTTCCTGCAGCAGTTCGACAACCGAGCGGCTGTCACAGCCCCGAACCAGGACCCCGACTTTTTTCTCTTTCATCCCTGGAAGATAGGTTGCCAGATTCTGAACACACAACGGATTTATGATCAGCTGGTCCACATCCTGTTCAGTGCGCATAAAATGCGGGGTGGCATGCAAGGGATCAAATCCCTGCTTCCATCCGATCACACAATCCAGGCCCGGAAGCTCTTCTTTTATTTTGGCTTTGATATCTTCAAGCATGCTCACAACATATGCCTCCTATCAATATTTCAGCATGGTGAAAAACCATGCTGAAATATTGATATTGTCTGTATTTGTCATC
>JBKHIL010000200.1:0-4169 GCA_046538645.1 Desulfovermiculus sp. | reverse complement strand
GCCTGCGGGAACAAGGCGCAGCAGGGGGGTGTAGCCGGGGGATTGACCGGTGCTTTGATCGGCTCTCATCTCGGCCCTGAGGATGATGAGCACAGGCGGGAAAATGCCCTCATAGGAGCTGGCATCGGTGCACTGCTTGGCTATGCAGTCGGCAATGAGCTGGACAAGTATGATCGGGCTCAAATCGGCAACACTCTGGAATATACCCCGTCCAATCAGACCAAAAGCTGGGTGAATCCTGATACCAAGAACAGGTTTCAGGCCACTCCCAAGCCTGCATCCCAGTCCGGGGGGCAGGTATGCAGGAATGTCGTCATAGATGCCTGGATAGATGGCCAGCGGGAAGACGTCCAGGCCAGGGCCTGCCGCAGGTCAGACGGGCAATGGGAGCTTGTTCGCTAACCCTCGTGCATGGGAAGCGGCAGGCACGCTTTGGCTAACGGAAACTGAAAGATAAATACGCAACTAGTCATCTCTATAGGGAGGCATAAGGACTGGCTATGAAAAAATTGATGAACGACCTGCTGATCTGCCCTGTTTGTTTGCCAGAGGAATCCGGTCTGGAAGTTCATGCTGTCCACGAGCAAGGCGACGATATCCTGGAAGGTCATTTGAGCTGCCCCCTTTGCAGCCGGGTCTATCCCATTCTGGACGGAATTGCCTATTTAGACCCAGGGCATACACCAGAAACAGGTTCTGAAACCAAGTATGAACAACCTCAGGTGGTTGCATCCTATCTCTGGAGCCATTTTGCTGATCTGCTGGCTGATTCAGAGGCATCGGAAGCTTATATTCACTGGTCGGGACTTATCCAGCCTCATCCCGGTCTCAGTCTGGATATTGGCGCCTCTGTTGGCAGGTTTGTCTTTGAGATGAGCGCCAAATGCGATTTGGCCATAGGTACGGACAATTCAGTAGCCTTTATCAAGGCGGCCAGGGAGTTACAGGTCCATGGTCAAAAGACCTTTTACCTTCCGGTGGAGGGCAGTTTAACAAAGGAAGTTGTTCTCCATGCCCCAGGACACTGGAACCTGGACAGGACCGAATTCATTGTCGCCGATGCCCAGGCCTTGCCTTTTTCCCGGAAATCCTGTGCCTCATTGGCCTCATTGAACATGGTGGATAAGCTTTCCCGCCCCATGGTACATTTACAGGAAATGAACAGGCTGGCCTGGGAACAAGATGCTCAATGTCTCATATCTGATCCTTTCTCCTGGTCTGAGCAGGAGGCCAGGCAGGAGCATTGGCTTGGTGGTACAGACAGCGGCGAATTTGCAGGTCGGGGCTTGGATAATGTCCAGGCTCTGCTGCAAGGCCAAGGGGGATATCTTACTCCGGAATGGAAGATCCAAGCCCGGAATTCTGTATGGTGGAAACTTCGAACCCATGCCAATCATTTTGAGCTGATCCGCAGTTGCTATCTCAAGGCCGATCGGTAAAACATTCTTAAGCAAGATCTCATACTTGACAATAAAACTGAGCCAGGGAGTTTGTGGTGACAAAAGATACGGTGTGCCGCCTTTGCTCAGCCTGCTGTCCCATTCACGCAGAGATAAAAGACGGCCGGCTGGTGAGCGCAAAACGGAAATCGGCCATGCCTCAAGGCCAGGTCATACATTGCCCGAAACTGAAGGCTGCCCCGGAAATCGTCTATGCCCCGGACCGGATAACTACTCCCTTAATCAGGGATGTTCCGGGTGAGAAAAGAGGATTTCGGGAAGCATCCTGGGATGAGGCCTTAAGTCTGGTGGCTTCCAGATTTGAACAGGTCAAAAAGGAATACGGAGCGCACCAGGCGGCCTGGCTGCGGGGCATGGCAGCGGATTGGGGAGCGCCCTGGGATTATGCCAACCGCCTGATGCATGCTTATGGTTCCCCGAATTGCATAGGTAATGGGTCAGTTTGTCATGTGGCCAGAGAAATGGCTCACAATTTTACGTATGGAGCCATGACTCTGCCGCAGCCCAAGGAGGCCAAGTGCATTCTGGTTTGGGGCAAAAACGATCGGAATACAGCCCCTGGCCCCTTTGAGGCTCTCTTGCAAGCCCGGGAGAATGGTGCCAGGTTGATTGTCATCGATCCAGTAAAAACCAGGCTGGCGGAAATGGCTGATATCTGGCTGCAGATCAGGCCCGGCCAGGACGGGATTCTGGCAATGGCCATGATCCGGGAAATCATAGTGAATGAACTCTACGACGCCTCGTTTGTCCGGGACCACTGCCTGGGATTTTCCTCATTGCAGCAAGCGGCCCAAGCCTATGTGCCGGAGCAAGTGGCCCCCGGGCTGTGGCTGGATGCGGACAAGATCAAAGAGGCGGCCCAAATGTATGCCCGCTCCAATCCGGCCTGCATTATCGATGGCAACGGTCTGGATATGCAGCTGGATACCTTTCAGGCCACCCGGGCAGTATGCATCCTGCGGGCCTTGACCGGAAACCTGGACCGGCCGGGCGGAGACTTCATCCCTCAGCCCGTACCAACACGCGATATACAGCTCAGGGACCGACTGCCGCCGGATGTGCCACCGGTAACCATGGAGTACCCATTATTTAGCACTTTTCATCACAACTGGGGCCTGCACGCCCAATCTGCCCTTGTGGACGCTATATTGAAAGAAGAGCCCTATCCAGTGAAGATGATTGTGGTCCAGTCCGGAAATCCGGCAGTGACTATGACCGATTCGCATCGAGTGCAGCAGGCCTTGGACAAACTGGATTTTTTGGTGGTCATTGATCTGTTTATGACCCGGACCGCACAAATGGCCGATGTTTTTCTTCCGGCTGCCAGCTGTTTTGAAAAGACACAGCTGAACCGGGCTGCTCTGCGCAACAGCCCGGTCATTTTACAAAATCAGGTCATCGATTGGGTGGGGCAGAGCTGGCCGGATTGGAAAATAACTTTTGAACTGGGCCGGCGTTTAGGATTGAAGGAAGAGTTTCCCTGGGATACAGTTGAACAAGCTATTGACTATCAATTAAATCCCTCAGGAATTACAGTACGCATGCTGCGGGACAATCCTTCCGGGGTCAGGGCTGATGCCTTGGAGTATATGAAGTATCGTACTCAAGGCTTTGCTACCCCATCGGGCAGGGTGGAGCTCTATTCCCAGCGCCTGGCAGACTCCGGGTATGCCCCGGTGCCTCACCAGGATGGAAAAAAGGAAGTGGAAATCAGCTTTGCCCATGACCCGAAGAGATTTGATCTGGTGGGGATCAGCGGACAGCGGGTCAATCGGTTCACTCATACCCAATTTCACACCATTCCTGCTTTGATTCAGGATCAGGCCCAGGGATTTGTGCATATGCATTCCAGAGATGCACAGGACCGGGGTATTGGGCATGGGGATATGGTCAGGGTGGAAACTCCGAAAGGCCGGCTCAGGATGCCGGCCCATTTTTCCAACACCATGCATCCTGGCTCTGTGTGTATTGACTGGGGGTGGGGTGATGTGCATCCAGAAGCCAATGTAAACAATCTTACCGATGATGATCAGCGGGACCCGGTGACAGCCACTCCCTCCAACCGCAGTTTCATGTGTGCAGTGCGAAAGGATGAGTAGGGTTATCGGTTTTGTACTCTGCATTGAGGGGGTTGTTTCTCTTGCACGACCCTTGCTGCCTTTTTGAGAATAAACCGGAAATCACAGGAGATGATCTTATGCAACATCAAGGGAAAAAAGCCATGGTCATGATTGAGGACCTGTATAACGACTATGAGTTCATCTATCCTTACTATCGGCTTTTGGAGGCCGGCCTGGAAGTCCAGGTGGTGGGGCCGGAAGCCGGAAAGAGCTATGCTGGTAAATCCGGGACCACAGCCCGTTCAACTTTAAGCTCGGATACGGCCGATGCGGCCCAGTTTGATGTCCTTATCATCCCGGGCGGGTATGCCCCGGATCACATGCGCAGGCATAGGAGCATGGTCGAACTGGTCCGGACCATGGTGGAAAGAGACAAGGTGGTGGCTGCAATCTGTCATGCCGGATGGATGCTGGCCTCAGCCAGGGTCCTGCAGGGGAAGAAAATGACTTCATTTTTCGCTATCAAAGACGACATGGTCCATGCCGGGGCGGATTGGGTGGACCAAGAGGTCGTGGTGGACGGCAGATTGGTAACCAGCCGGACTCCCGATGATTTGCCGGCCTTTATGCGATCGGTATTGGAACTTGT
>JBKHIL010000199.1:0-4177 GCA_046538645.1 Desulfovermiculus sp. | reverse complement strand
AATTAATCCAGGCCGTGGAGCTTCATTTTTCGAAACAAGGTGCGGCGGTCAATGCCCAGGATCTCTGCTACCCTGGACCTGTGCCATCTGTATTCCTGCAGCAGGTGCTCAATGTACTCTTTTTCCCGGGCCTGCAAAATTTCTTGCAGTTTTGCATGATTTTGGCCTGATTCCCTGAAGTCTCCACTCTCATCCAAAAAATGCATTCCCTGCTTTTGACCGCTTGATCCCCCGAAATCTATCTGCCCAAAGGCCAGATAGCGGTGAATGGTGTTTTGCAGCTCCCGCACGTTGCCCGGCCAGTCATATTTGATCATGGCCTGCATCACATTTCTGGGCAGGGTATCAACCTGCTTTGTATCGCTGTTTTGCTGCAAAAAATGATGAATAAGCAAAGGGATGTCGTCTGCACGTTTGCGCAAGGGAGGCAGGGTGATGGGGATGATGTGGATGCGATAAAAAAAATCCCGGCGTATCTTTCCGGTCTGCATGAGCTGGGTCAGGTCTTTGTTGGTGGCGGCGATGATCCGGATATCTGCCTTTTTGACCTCCCGGCCGCCCAATGGCGTGTATCCCTGTCCCTCAATGGCCCGGAGTAATTTGACCTGCATGTTCAGACTCAGCTCTCCCACTTCATCCATGAATAAGGTGCCTCCATGGGCAGCATGCAGGTATCCGGGCTTATCCGTCTGCGCCCCGGTGAAAGCGCCTTTGACATAGCCGAAGAACTCGCTCTCGATCAGGTTCTCAGGTACAGCCCCGCAATGGACGGTAATGAAAGGTTGCTCCCCCCGCTCGCTTAAGGAGTGGATAGTGTGGGCTACCATTTCCTTGCCTGTTCCGGATTCCCCGTAAATGATCACATGGGCCTGAGAGTTGGCGGCCTTGAGCATGGATTCATACACGTCGTGCATGGCCTGGCTTTTGCCCACAATGCCCATAAACCGGTCCGAACCGTGCATGAAGGATTGCAGTCGCTTGCTTTGCTTGCGCCACTTGGCTTCACTTTGCCGCAAGGATTCTTCGGCCTGCTTTCGCTCGCTGATATCTAACATGATGGTCTGATACTTGAGCACTTCACCCTGCAGGTCAAAGACCGGGGAGTGGATAGTATAGTACCAGCGCTGATCGCGGGGATTGAAGAACTCAGTGCGCACGGTTTGTCCCTGCAGGGCCAGATCTCCCTGACACCAGGAACAGGGAGAATCTTGAGCGCAAATGAGCTCATAACACAGTCCAGACCCTGCTTCTGATCCTATATGCTCCTGTAATTTGTCATTCATAAACTCTATTCTGCCCTCTGGAGTACAGATGAAGATAAAGCCTTCGAAGAACGAAATGATCTCTCGTAATTGTTTTTCGCTGCTCCGGAGGGCTTCTTCGGAGTGCATGCGCTCGGCCATTTCCATTCTCAGTTTGCGATTTACCTCTTCCAGTTCCCGAGTCCGTTCCTCCAGGCTTTGGGTCTTCTTATCCACCTCCTGTTCCAGGCGCGAGCGGTAGGCTTGATTCTCTTTTTTGAGCCGGAGCTGATTTAAGGCATTGGTCACCGAGTGCTCGAGGACGGACATGTCGGTTATGGGCTTGGTCACAAAATCAAAGGCCCCGTGCCGCAAAGCGCTCACCGCGTCCTGCAAAACGCCCACCCCGGTGATCACAATCACCGGTAAATCCTTTTCCTCGCGGTGCACTTCAGCCAATACATCCAGGCCGTCCAGGCCCGGCATGCGCAAATCCAGAAGCAGGACATCCGGCCGGGAGCTCCGGAAGTATTCAAGGCCCTGGAAACCGTCTTTGGCCTCCAAAACGGCAAAACCGCTGTCTTCCAGGTAAACGGCCACGCTCTCCCGGACCACTGGATCGTCGTCAATGATCAGAAGTCTGGCCGGTCTGTTTTCTGGGCTGGACACAAAGCACCTCCTACAGGCCCGCGAATTCATGCCGCTGCCCGGGCAGGCCGATACTGAACCTGGTCCCCTTATTGGGTGCGGAATGAACACGCATGTATCCATTGTGATTGTTGGTGATGATAAAGTAGGCCACGGAGAGCCCCAGACCTGTGCCTACGCCCACACCCTTGGTGGTGAAAAAAGGTTCAAAAATCCGTTTCCTGGTTTCTTCATCCATTCCCGGCCCGTTATCTTCCACAGTCATGACTGTCCAGCTTCCGTCCTGGAACAGATGGATGGAAATTTTGGACTGACTCCCTCCTTTTTTGCCGGTAGCCATGGCTTGAGCAGCGTTGCGCAGCAGATTGAGCAAGACCTGCTCCAGTTCAGTGACCACACAGAAAACCCGGGGAACATCGTCCGCAAAATACCGGACAATCTGAATATTGCGAAAGTCATATCTTTTTTTCAAGTCATACTCATGCGCGGCCAATTCAATAGTCCGATTGATGACATCCTTGAGATTGGCCATTTCTTTTCTTCTCTCGCTGTTGCGGCTGAAGGTGAGCATGTTGTCCACGATCTTGGCCGCCCGCTCTCCTGAATCCTGAATCTGGCGCACAAAATGCAAAACCCGCCTCTGCTCCAGATACTGAGCCATTGTATCCAGATCAAGCCCCAGGGAGCGGGCGGATTGGACATTGCCTGGCAGGTCGGGGGAGAGACGGCGGAGGATATTTTGGGAGTTTTGCAGAATGCCGCCCAAAGGATTGTTGATCTCATGGGCCATGCCGGCAGCCAGGCCGCCGACAGACATCATTTTTTCGGTTTGGACCATGATCTCTTCCATGCGGACTCTGGAGGTGACATCATCCATGCGGATGACAGCACCTTGAAAGTCTTTAAGGACCACCGGATAGACCATAAGGTCCATAAATTGCGAATCATGAGAAAATCTTAACGGGATTTTCTCCCGGTTCGTGGTTTTGTCCTGTTCTATCGCAGCCCGGACCATGTCCATATAAGCGTTTAGTTGGGGCATTATTTGAGAGAGAGGGTGGTCCAGGGCCTCTCCGGCCTCGATGCCGGTCAGGCGGGCGGCTTCCTGGTTCCACTGGGTGATACGGTGGTCAAGATCCACACTGATCAGGGCCGAAGGCATGGAATCCACTACATGCTTTAAGAATTGACGCATGCTGGCCATTTGCTGTTCAGCCTCCCGGGAGGCGGTAATGTCGTGGCCGACACACAAATATTCAACAATTCGGCCTCTTGCATCACGGATACCTTTGTTGGTCCAGGCCACCTGGAGACGTTCCCCGTTGCGGCGAAGGACTTCAGTTTCATAGTACTGATATTTTTCCGGACAGCGGGCTGCCTGATCGAGTACATCCTGCATCTTGCGCCCGCTGGAGTCGATTTCTGGCATGAGAAGCCCAAGGCTTTTGCGGCCCAGGACCTCATCCTGGGTATAGCCGAACAGATTCTGGGCGAACTCATTAAAAAAGGTTATTCGCCCCCCCGTGTCCACCCGGAGGATAATGCTGTTGGCGTTTTGGACCAGTTCTCTGTATTTTGTCTCGCTTTTGCGGATGGACTCTTCCGCCTCCCTGCGTTCAGCAATCTCTGCTTCCAGACTGTTTCGCGAGGTCTGCAAGTGTTCCATGAAGGTATTGAAAAAAGTTCCCAGGGTGCCGATTTCATCTTGGGAACGAACGTCCATGCGCACAGAATGATCTCCTTTCGCTCCCTGCGAGAACTTGCGCATGAGTTCCTGAATAGGCCTGGTGATGGTGGCGCTGATAGACCAGGTGATAGGAATGACCAGAAGGAGGACAATGGCCATGACGGCGGCGATCATCTGACCCACTGTGGTCAAAGGGGCGTAAAACTCGTCCAGATACAGGGAGGAGGCCACTACCCAGTCAAACTCGGGGATGGACTGGAAAATGACCATCTTGCGGCGCAGTCTTTCTTCTCCGGGATTGCGCCAGGGGTAGACAATGGTCCCGCTCTCCTCCCGAACCATGCGCCTCAGGGCATGGCTGCTTTGATCAGGCATGATTTCAAAGATGTTTTCACCTGCATAATCAGGGTGAATAATGAGTTCTCCCTGGCTGTCCAGGACAAAGGAGTGTCCGCTTTGTCCAAAGCTTAGGGACAGGATGCTTTCCTTAAGATCTTTGACGCTGATCAACTCAGCGAACTCTTCCCGGTAGGAGGAGACAGAGATTATCCAGTCCCAGGGTTCAAATTCGGTCATGTACAGGGCCTTGGGCCGGGCCGTG
>JBKHIL010000198.1:0-4192 GCA_046538645.1 Desulfovermiculus sp. | reverse complement strand
ACCAGGCGCTGCCTGGTCTGTGCCAGGCCTGTCTTGAAAACCCAGTGTGCAGACGGCCTGTGTCCGGAATGCGATCAGGAGCTTCAACCCAGAAAGGGGGGCTTCTGTCCCAGATGCGGGTGCCTCTATGCCCAGAGCGAGGCCGAACCCTACCTGTGCGCCAATTGCCGCCGTCATAACCCGGGCTGGGAAGGGTTTGGCTTTTTGGGCCCATATAGCGGGATACTGCGGGATTTGATATTAGATTTTAAGTTTCAGGCCTGCTTTGAAAGACGCAAAGTCCTACGTTCCCTGCTTCTTCGAGCCCATGCCTTTCATTTTCAGGGACTCTGCCCGGATGTAATTATTCCCGTGCCCTTGCATGTAGGCAGGTTGCGGGAACGGGGATTTAATCAGAGTCTGGAAATTGCCCGTGGATTAAGCCGGGAGTTGCGCGTCCCCCTTCAGCCCGCGGCTCTGGTAAGGATACGACGCACAAAAGCCCAGAGCGGTCTGGAACGCAAAGAACGGCTCAAGAATGTACGCGGTGCTTTTGCGGCTGACCCGGAGACTCTCCATGGAAAGCATGTTCTGCTGGTTGATGACGTAAGTACGACCGGAGCGACATTAAGCGCATGTGCTCGGACATTACGCCGGGCCGGAGCGGTTCAGGTGGATGCCCTGGTTCTGGCCGTGGCCGCGGGGTGATGAAAAGACTTGACTTTTAGCCTCTCAAGGGGATAAAAGACATATTTTACTTTGTGCGGAGGTAGCCTATGTATGCGATAGTGAATACAGGAGGCAAACAATACAAGGTCCAGGAAGGGCAAACCCTTCAGGTGGAGAAGCTCCCGGCCGATGTCGGCTCGGAGGTTGTGCTGGATCAGGTCTTGTTTGTCAGTTCAGATCAAGGTGTGCAAGTGGGAAGTCCACTTCTCCAGGCCAGAGTGACCTGCGAGGTCCTCGATCAGGCCCGGGATCGGAAGGTGGTTATATTTAAGCACAAGAAACGCAAGGATTACCGGCGCAAGGCCGGGCACAGGCAGCCCTATACTGTGCTTAAGGTGAAGGACATCGAGGTATAGCCGGGCAGGGCCTGGAACCCAATTGGTTCCCGGTTCACCGTTTTCGGTTAAGAAAATGAAAAGAGCTTAAACGATCTAAAACTTTTCTGAGGTTCTTCTTCAAACCGTGAACCTGGAACCGTGAACCTTGTTCGGCTAAGATTTGAACCGCTCAAGGAAATTTTTTTAATTTTTTATGGCAGCGATTTATGGATAAGGCACCAAAGGGGAGGATATATGGCACATAAAAAAGCCGGAGGCAGTTCCCGCAACGGACGGGACAGTATTGGACAAAGACGCGGGGTCAAGCGCTTTGGCGGTGAGCAGGTCAAAGCCGGAAATATACTGGTTCGACAACTGGGAACCAAGATTCATCCTGGAGAAAACGTCGGGCTGGGCAAGGATTACACCATTTTTTCAAAAATCGACGGGTATGTAAAGTTTGATAAGTATACCCGCAAACGCAAGCAAAGAACCCGGATCAGCGTGGTCCCGGCTGAATAGATTTACACCATTTCTTTGCAGGCATGCAAAAAGGGCAGGAGGCAGGCGACCTTCTGCCCTTTTTGCATTATGAACAGGATGCTGCGCACATTCACCTTTAACCAGCCAAGTATGTGGTGGAAGACATGCGCTTTATTGATGAAGCAGTGATCACAGTGCGCTCTGGCAAAGGAGGCAATGGATGTGTTTCCTTTCGCAGGGAAAAATATATCCCCAAGGGAGGCCCGGACGGGGGCGATGGAGGCCGGGGAGGCAATGTCCTCTTCCGGGCCTCATCAACCAAGCTCACACTCTATGATCTCCGGCTCAAGCGGCTTTATACAGCAGAAAACGGCCAGCCGGGCAGCGGACGGGACAGGCACGGCCGGGCTGGACAGGATATGGTCATCGAGGTCCCTCCCGGCACTGTTGTCTTTGCTCTGGGCCCGGATGGACATGAGGAGGTTCTCTGTGATCTGGTCCAAGCCGGGGATGAATATGTTGTGGCCAGAGGCGGCCGCGGAGGAAAGGGCAATACGCATTTCAAGTCCTCAACAATGCGTACTCCCCGTTTTGCGCAACCGGGTGAAGAGGGAGAGGAGAAGAAGCTGCGTCTGGAGCTCAAGCTCTTGGCTGATGTAGGACTGATCGGTATGCCCAACGCTGGAAAATCTACATTCATTTCCAAAGTTTCTGCGGCCCGCCCCAAGATTGCAGCCTATCCCTTCACCACCCTCGTCCCTCAGTTGGGGGTGATCAAAAACGGCCTGGGCCGGCAGATGGTTCTGGCTGATATCCCCGGTTTGATCGAGGGCGCCCATTTGGGACACGGCCTGGGAGACACATTTTTAAAACACATTCAGCGCACAAAACTTTTGGTTCATTTACTCAGTGTTGAAGATATAGCATTAGATGATCCCTGGGCTGGATTTGCCTTGATCAATTCCGAATTGAAGCGCTATGATTCAGCTTTGGCCGCCAAAGAGCAGATCCCGGTGATAAGCAAGATCGATCTTATATCTCGGGAGGAGGTCGCTGCACTTCAAGCCAGGGCGGCTGAAGAGGGACGAGAAGTCTTTTGCCTGTCCTCTCTGACCGGCGAAGGAGTGGACGAGCTGGTTTTGACCATGTGGGCCAGAATAGAAGCCTCTGCACGAGAATGAAGTGCAGGTGCACGGGGTTGGGAGCAGGTCATGGATCAAGGAGGTCAGAAAGATCGCCTTTTTACCAAAAAATGAATTGTGTTCGTGGGAAAGACTGTGCAGAGATTACAAAGGAGCCGAAGATGGCGGCTGAAGATTTGAGCCCTGATTGGCGGACCTGGAGGAACCAGGTTTTGGATTCAGCCAGACTGGTGGTCATAAAGGTAGGCAGCGCAGTACTGACCTCGGAGCAGGGGCTTGATTTGCGAGTGGTCAACCGGCTGGCTGATCAGATCGCCGCCTTGCACGACCAGGGCCGGGAGGTCATCCTGGTTTCATCCGGGGCGGTTGCAGCCGGGCGCGGCTTTTTGTTTACCGCCCGCGAACAGCTTTCCCTGCCCGAAAAGCAGGCGGCGGCTGCGGTTGGACAAAGCAGGCTGATGCACAGCTATGACGAGGCCTTTGAGCGCTACAACAAGGTAACGGCCCAGATTCTGCTGACCAGAGATGACTTGCGCAGTCGGCATCGATTCCTCAATGCCAGAAACACGTTTGCCACCTTGCTGGAAAATGGGGTCATTCCGGTAGTCAATGAGAACGATACTGTTGTGGTCCGTGAGCTCAAGTTCGGAGACAACGACCTCTTGGCCAGTCTGCTTCTCAATGTGGTCAAGGCCGATTTGTTTATCAGCCTGACTACGGCCGAAGGTGTGTATTCAGATAATCCCGAGCTTTCATCCCAGGCTACAAGATATGAGTGCATAGAAGACATAAAAGAAATTGATATCCACACGACGTGCAAGGGAACATCGAGGTCCGGATCTGGCGGGATGCACAGCAAGCTCCTTTCCGCCCGTCGCGCCTCCCAGCTCGGAGTGCCTACCCTGATCGTTTCGGGCAAGGTGCCTTTTGTTCTGGAAAAGATCTTTGCCGGGCAGGACCTCGGCACATGGATCATTCCCGAGGGACGAGCCATTCCCAGACGGAAGTTCTGGCTGGCTTATAATCTTGATCCTCTGGGAGAGCTGGTTATTGATGCCGGGGCCAGAGATGCATTGATTCTGCGCGGAAAAAGCCTCTTGCCCATCGGTGTCCGCGCGGTGCACGGATGCTTTGAGCCTGGAGACCTCGTGCGCATACTGGGGCCAAGCGGCAATGAGCTTGGTGTAGGTCTGTGCAATTTCAGTTCCGAGGACCTGAGTAAAATTTGCGGGTGTAAGTCTTCGGATATTGAGGAGATACTCCAAGCCCCTGCAGTTCACAGAGAAGCCGTTCATCGTGACAATCTGCTCTTGGATGCCGCCCATTAAAATTCTGAGGCAGTCCTTAAAGCTGCTTCAGAATTTTATAACATGCTGATATTGTTTATTTTAAACTTTTTTTACAAAAAAAATGCAATTTGTCGTTGACATCACGGCTCTGTTTCCGTAAAAACAATCCTCGCGCCGCACGGGGCCACAACAGTCACCGCGGCGCGTTGTTCTTTTAAGTTTTGCCGAGAAATTTGCCGAGATGAGATTGGCA
>JBKHIL010000029.1:0-10495 GCA_046538645.1 Desulfovermiculus sp. | reverse complement strand
CTCCCCTCCTGTGGTCCGATGATTCCGTCCCGCTCCATCTGTTCTATAAATCTGGCCGCCCGGTTGAATCCAATCCGCATCTGGCGCTGAATCATGGAAATAGAGGCCTTGCCGCTGTTCATCACTGACTGCACAGCTTCCTCATACAGAGGATCCTGACTGATATCGTCGGCCATTCCATTGCCGTTTGCCCCGTGCTGCTCCTGACGCCACTGAGTAAGATCAACCTGCTCCGGAACCGGCTGCTTGTACTTCCAGAAGTCAATCACTGCATTGATCTCATTATCACTTATAAAAGCGCCGTGAATACGTTCCATCCGCCCGGCGCTGGACTTAAAGAGCATATCTCCCTTGCCCAGCAGATATTCCGCACCGCCGCTGTCCAGTATAGTCCGTGAATCGTGCCGGGAGCTGACCTGAAAAGCGATTCTGGCCGGGAAATTGGCCTTGATCAGCCCGGTGACCACATCCACTGATGGCCTCTGGGTGGCGATAATCAAATGCAGTCCAGCTGCACGGGCCAACTGGGCCAGGCGGACAATGCTTGCTTCAGCCTCCTTGCCGGCAGTAAACATCAGATCAGCCAGCTCATCGATGATGATGACTAAAAGAGGCATAGGCTCCAGATCCTGCATTTCCTCGGGGAGCTCATTGCCCATCTTGGCCAGTTTGGCATTATAAGCTTCGATATTGCGCACACTGAGTCTGGCCATGGCCTGGTAGCGGCGGTCCATCTCATGTACGGCCCATTCCAGGGCTGTCTTGGCCATATCCATTTCCGTAACAACAGGATGAATCAGGTGGGGCAGATCCCCGTACGGAGCCATTTCGATCCGCTTGGGGTCGATAAGCATGAGCTTCATGTCCTGGGGAGAGTTGGTGAACAGAAAACTGGTCAGAATACTGTTCAGGCACACGCTTTTTCCTGCCCCTGTGGCTCCGGCAACCAGCAGGTGCGGCATCTGGGCCAGGGACTCTACCCTGGCCTGACCTTGAATATCCTGGCCCAGGGCCATAGTCAGTTTTTGCCGGGACCTTTGAAACGCCCTTGACTCAATAACTGACCGGAAAAAGACCGTTCTCCGGTTCCGGTTCGGAATTTCAACTCCTACCATATCCTTGCCAGGGATAGGAGCCTCTATACGGACAGCTGATGCCTTCAGGGCCAGGGCCAGGTCGTCATTGAGATTGGCGATACGGCTGATCTTGACCCCTGGTGCCGGACGAAACTCGATCATGCTGACCACCGGCCCGGACAGGGTTTCCACCACTGTGCCCTGCACCCCGAATTCTCCAAGGCAGGAGGCGAGCTTATCAGCTGTTCCCTTCAGATCTTCCTGTGTGAACTCTTCCTGGTCCGAAATCGAGTCCAGAAGATCAGGGGGCGGAAAGTTGTACGCAGAACTCAAGCTCTTGACAGGCGGGGACTTGGCTGGACTCTGGGTTTGTTCAGGCTGACTCGATTTCGGTTGCCTGACCTTGGCCAGATCTTGTTTTTTGGTCGCATTGCTTTTCCCAGACTTTTTCTGACCAGCTGCCGGTTTTTGTTGCACACCTTGAGAGACGTCTGGTCGCAACCTGAACAGGCGAGCTTGCAAAGCATTCATCCAGCCCAAAAAGACCAGAAAAGGCCTGAACACTAATCGAATTCCATGCAGGACTCCACGGGCCAGAGAGGGCCAGGAGATATGAAATGCCGTCTGAAGTCCCAGCAAGGATAGAAAGGACCAGAGCACAATGCTTCCCCCGGTATGGAGGTAACGTATACTGAGCTGCAAAAGCCCGGACCCGAGGTATCCGCCTCCAGCCGCATCTTTGATCTGATATCCGGTGTGGACGTTCAGGACCTCAAGGCCTGCGTGCAGGCACAAAAGGATCAACACCAGTCCGGGCCATCTGGTCCATTCCAGAGAACTGGCTGGCCGGAGGAGAACGTAGGCTGCATATGCTGTCAGCAGGGGCACGATCCAGGCCCCGATCCCAAAGAGTTCAACCAGAAAGCCGGCCAGAAACGCCCCTATCACCCCTCCGGAATTGTGCACGGCCTCCAGATCGGATGCCGTCCGGCTCAAGGATGGATCCTGGGCCGAATATGTGGCCAGACTCAAGATCAGGAAGATGGTAGTACAGGCCAGGACCAACGCACTTATCTCCCTGACGAGTTTATTGCCGTCTATTGTGAGCATGAGATATTTAGCACCCGGGGATTTTTTTTGATCAGAGTCAGGATTTACTGGCGTCCGAGATATTCGCCGGTTCGGGTGTCCACCTTGACCTTATCCCCAGTCTCGATAAACAGAGGAACGCTGATTGTGATTCCGCTTTCCAGGGTGGCTGATTTGCTGGCTCCGCTGACCGTATCGCCCTTGATTCCGGGCTCGGTGTCAGTCACGCGCATAACCACAGACGGAGCCAGCTGCAGGTCTATAACCTTGCCGTTATAAGTGAGCACCTTGACTTCCTGGCCATCGGTCAAAAACCCGCCTTTGCCTTTCAGGATATCTGCGTCCACCTCCACCTGCTCATACGATTCCATATCCATAAAGATAAAATGATCGCTGTCTCGATATAAGAATTGCATATCCTTGGCCATCAGGTCCGGCTTGTTGATTTTCTCTCCGGAGCGGAAGGTATGGTCCATGACTGCCCCGGTCATGAGATTGCGCAGCTTGGTCTTGATATGGGCGCCTCCCCGGCCCACCTTTGAATGCTCAAAATTCAAGACCTCGTATGGATATCCGTCCAGCTCAATTTTCAAGCCGTTGCGGATGTCGGAAGTATTGTACATGAAAACATCCTCCTCCGAGCAGACATTGTATTGCACAGGTTCCAGCTATTGTTGGTCCTTGTTCTGAAAATGCTCAAGCAGGGCCAAAACAGCCATTGCATATCCCATTAATCCAAAGCCGGCAATCACTCCCAGAGATGAGGGGGCAATAAGACTCTGGTGCCGGATTGTTTCCGGCCGGGCCCAGACATTGCTGAGATGAACTTCCACACAGGGAATATCTATCCAGGCCAGGCAATCGGCCAGGGCCAGACTTGTATGGGTATAGGCCCCTGCGTTGAGAACAATTCCGTCTTTCGCATTTTTCCAGGCCTGCTCAAGACGATCGATCAAGGCACCCTGACTGTTTTTCTGATCTATTTCCCAGGTCAAGAGCCCGGTCCTGGATGGACCCAGACATTTGGTGATCAGATCAGGGAGATCATCTATTGAATTGTGGCCATAAATGTGCGGCTCTCTGCGGCCCAACTGCCCGAGGTTGGGGCCATTGAGAATCAGGATTGAATATCTGTGCATACGCCTCCATCATTTCATGATCTGTTTGATTTGCCCTTCATCTGGCTCTGTATAAATTCTCAGTTTCTGCTGGCCTGTTACTTTGTTTCAGCTGGCAAAGGCCTTTCCTGAACCGATATTTGCTGGCTGGATCTCGGCTTGGGCTCCACAACCACCTCCTCCACGCTGTTTTCAATCTCAGCTGGAGTCCGGGGGACTTCCACACTCCGGCTTGAAACCCAAACCGGATACACATAGTCACCAGCCATTACCTCAAGATTCGCTTCCAAAATCCGTCCCTGAGCCATCCAGTCCTGAATATTGTGGATACGCCCGTATCCGATGAGGCGTAAGGCATCGCCGTCCACTTCATGTGCTGTCCGGGCCACCACAAAAAAAGCATCCTGTGCTTGTGAGGTCCAATTATGACCTTGAATAAGCACATGATCATGGCTGCCAACGATGGTACGTTCATTTTCAAGGCCTGTGATTTTTCCCCGCATACTCGCCTGTGGTTTCAATTTGGACAGGACCTCAAATCTCTGGGTATACATATCCGTATCTCTGGTATAAACAGCTTTACCGTCTTGCGCCACGCGGACAAACGAAGTGGCATTTTCCTCAGGCAGATCAAGACGCTGTTCTCTAAATAACAATCGCTGGTTAAGCCAGGTACTTATGACCTGGCCGACACCCTGTTGCAACCCCCGATCTTGAAGTAGGTCTTCCGGCTCTTCTCCGGCTTGAATTTTGCGGGAATCGAGGCTCACCTCGACTGTTGCCGATTCCTGCCAAACTGTAGTAGGAAAATCTTGAGTTGGCCTGGCTATATCTTTTTCCAAAGGAGCACAGGCCACAACAAGACAACAGAAAATCATGGCCCCAAATAGGTCCTTGTGCACAGCTCCCTCCCATTTTACAATAAGCAGGGAAAATCACACCGCATTGATTTTACCCGGTCCCCCCCTTGCATTGTACGCCTGAGGACTGAAAAGTTTCGAAAATGAACTCCAGATCAAGGCTTTATCTATGTCTGTACATCTTGAACTGACCCACACCATCTATACTCTGGACCAGATCCAGAATTGGCCTGCCCCGCAGGTTACGGTATCAGGGCGCTCAAATGTGGGCAAATCCAGCCTGATCAATGTCCTGGCGGGAAGAAGAACCCTGGCCAAAACGAGCTCCAGTCCGGGCAAGACGCGAAGTATTAATCTGTACTGGATTTCCGAGTTTCAGGGATATCTCGTAGATTTGCCCGGTTACGGCTATGCCAGACGTTCCAAAAAAGAACGCGAACTATGGGCCAGACTGGTTGATCACTATTTTCAGTCCAACATAGTCCAGGTCAAAGGGGTCATGGTCCTCATTGACAGCCGGCTGAATCCACAACAGCTGGATCTGGAACTGATAAGTTCGCTGCGGGCCCGGCAAATGCCCATCATGCCTATTTTAACCAAAGTGGACAAGACCAAAATGGGTTGGAGATCCAGAATTCAGCGCACATGGAAGGACTTGGCAGCCACTCCGGACCAGCCCCTCTTGTTTTCAGCCAAAACCGGACAAGGAGCTCGTGAGCTTATTCACTGTCTGCACAATCTCATGCAGGTCAATACCGGGGTCCTTGATCCATTTCCTTCCGGCGCCTGAACCACGTGCCTGCAAAGCCGCAGGCACGCTTTCACTAACAAATGGGAGCAGGATGTCCACTACATTTTGCTTTTATGAGACGTCACTGCAAAAAGTCGCATTCCGTTCATTTGCGATGAAATCTGGAATTATAACTCTTTGTTTTAACTGACCTCTGACTTCTGATCCCGCCAGCGGCGGGACTGACCTCTGGCGAGTGCAAAAACCATTTTTGCACTCGCATCTTACTTAAGAGCGCCTGCCCCGAATCTGCAAGGCCAGGACAATCGTGGCCAGAGTCCCGATAAGAATATTTCCCAGCCAGGCCCCCAACCAGGGGGGCAACGCCCCGCTTTCGCCCAATGTCCCCCCCAGGGTATGCATGGCGAACAACAAAAAGATCACCCCCAACCCGGCGCTGATGACAAAAAACAGATTTTCCCAGTGCCTGGTCAGAACAAGAGCTGCAACCGACAAGACCAGAGCCGAAAAGGCATAACTGATCTTTAAATGCCAGGCGGTGCGCAATACTTCAACATTTGTTCCGGTATCCTGCATGTTTTTGATATGAGCAGACAATTCGGATAACGACATCTCTTCAGGGTCGTTTTCTTCAGCTGAAATGTACATGGAACCTAAATCAAATTCAATAGGCAGTGCATAGCTATCTTGCTGAGAATATTCAAAAGTCTGAGGATCAAATACCTCAGCAGCATCCAGCTGCCAGCCGCCCTGCCCGGGTTGCAAGGCCTCGGCCTGAACCATGATCCCTATATTGTCAAATTCCTCACCCACAGCAAATACACGCACCCCCTCTGCACTATTGCGCTCTGGCCAGACCTTGGCCAAATGGACAATGAACTCCTGCTTGCGCAACCAGACATCAGAGAGCTGAACCTCTTCGTCTCCTGAGTCTTGCCCCAGTGAGTCCCATATTGATTCGCTGACCTGCTGTCCAGTGACCCCCAAGGCCTGGGAAAAAAGCAGCTGTCCCCCTGTCCAGAACAATCCCAGAAGAAGAATAAAAAAGGCCAGCCGATAAAAAGAGACTCCTCCAGCCTCCAGGGCCATAATCTCCCGGCGTTTCCGCATACCACAGATCTGGATGGCAAATCCCAGAAACACAACAGCCGGAAGTATTTGGGACAAAATAAGGGGAATTTTGGACCCAAAATAGACCACAACGGCCCAGGCAGTGGCCCCTTTTTCCATCATCCGGTCCAGGCGATCAAAGACATCGACCAAGAGATAGATGCCGGTGCAGGTCAACAGGCAGATGCCCATGAGCAGCATATTGTTCAGCAACAGATAACGGTGTACAACCTTCATCGCCGGATCATCCCCTGTATTGCGTCCACCAGGTATTTCCCCAGCGTACTTCCCCGTTCGCGCAGAGCGTGCCGGAACAGGGCAGCAGCCAGGCCCAAAAAGAGCACATTGGGAGACCAGACCCCAAGAGCCGGAGACAGAATGCCAAGCTGACCCAGGCCAATCCCCAGAGAAAAAACAGCATAGTAGGCAAAGAAAACTCCGACAATCAATATTGCTCCGTACTGACGTTTGAGCTCATCAAGTATCCAGCCCAGAGGCAGAGCCACCAGCCCCAGGACGATACAGGCAATAGCCAGGGCCCATCTCTTATGCCGTTCCACCTGGACAGTGCGGAAAAATTCAGGCTCTTTTTCTGACCATTTCCCGGGCTGGACGGCAATCCGGGTCAATTCAGACCAGGACATATAGCGGGGTTCATCCCGGTCCACATCAACATCTTGCAGTAAGCGACTCAAGTCCAATGAGACCCGGTACGAGGAAAAGGAGAGAACCTCCATACTTTCTTCAGCAAGGCGGTAAATACGACCCTTGGTCAGCAAAAAATATATCTTGCCCTGGTCATGATCTGTGGCCACCTGTCCACTGGGGGCGACAATATTGACACCCTGCTTGGCCTGGGTCGTATCGTGGATAAAGACATCTTTCATTTCTCCGCTTTCCCGGTCTACGTTTTGGGCATAGACTACAAGCCCGGGAAAGTCGCGGTTAAATACTCCGGGCTGCAAGGAGAGCTGGGCTTTGTTCTGAGCCAGATCCAGGAGGGTGTGCTGGAAGCGTTCCATGCCCCAGGAAACCCCGAACAGGGACACAAACAGGGTCAAGCCAGCGCAAAGGAGCAAAAAGAAGCAGGGGGCAGGCAGGATCTGAGACAGGGAAATACCGCCGGCTCGCAGGGCCATGAGCTCTCTGTCTCCGCTCATGCGCTGAAAGGTCAAGAAGGTGCTGATCATTCCCGCAACCGGGATAAGCAGCATGAGAAAAAAAGGGGTGAGATAAAAGAACAGGGCCCCGATATCCAAAAGGGAAAGATCCATGCTCACCAGCGTGTCCCTGAGCCTGAGCATCTTGCCCATGAGTAAAAGAGCGACAAATACTGCCAGGCACATGCAGCCGATAACAATAAGTTCCCGTAAATTTTCCAGGTATATGCGCTTTAAAACCCGCAATTGCTTCCATCCCTTGCACTTGGCCCGGTTTTTGTTCCCCGATACGATCTACAGGCCGAGCTGACACACGAACCCGATATCATCTTTGATTCTGATCGGAAAAAAGACGATAGAGGTAGTCTTCCTGTCTGGGGTCGAGGTTGAATTTGAAAACAGCCTCCTGCAAAGCCTTTTTCCGGTCCTTGCCCACAGCTATCTGTTCACCTGCCCATTGCAGGGCATCCCGAACCTTTTTTTCTTTAGGCATTATGGTGGTCATGGGTAGTTTCCTCCAGGTAAGAGCTATTGTTTGGCCTGCATTCCGGCCATCCCGGGCTAAGGCCTTGACTCTACCTGAGGCGCATGCAGCTTGCAACTTCAAAGCGATTCCTGTACTTCGGACATGCCCGGCGTTTCATCTGCATGAGATGTGCTGGGCAAATTCGGCCTCAAGCTCCGGGTTAAGGACATTGCCATGCACGATATTTTCATAGCAGCTATTATGGGAGTAGTGGAAGGAGTCACTGAGTTCCTTCCGATTTCTTCCACCGGACATTTGATTTTCGCTGGCGAACTCCTGGGATTTACCGGACCTGCAACCGGGATGTTCGAAGTGGTTATCCAGCTCGGCGCCATCCTGGCTGTTGTGGTTTTGTATTGGCCGCGCTTTGCCGGTCTGCTCAGATCCGATCCAGAGCAGCAGTTCTCTGGATTGCGGGGTCTGTACCTTCTGTTTCTGACCACCCTGCCGGCTTCGCTTCTAGGCCTTGCTGCTGCCAACTTGATCATGGGACACCTCTTTACTCCTTTCACTGTAGCTCTGGCGTTGGGAGCTGGAGCTCTTGGCATCCTGATCGCGGAAACCAGACGCCGATCGAGCACCATCTTTTCTCTGGATCAACTCACTCCCGGCATCGCCCTGGGCATCGGATTGTTTCAGTGCCTCGCCCTGTGGCCGGGATTCTCCCGCGCTGCGGCAACCATCATTGGAGGCATGCTGCTCGGGGCCCAACGCAGGGTAGCAGCGGAGTACTCTTTCCTGGCCGCAGTGCCCATCATGTTCGCCGCGTCTGGATATGAGCTGTACACCAACTATGAAATGTTAGATCTTGCGGATTGGAAGATCCTCTGTGTCGGGTTCTCCATCTCGTTTCTGACTGCCTGGGCAGCAGTCAAGACCTTTCTGCATTTTTTGACCAGATTCACCCTCCTCCCTTTTGCCTGGTATCGGCTGGCCATTGCTCCTGTAATCCTGTTCTGGTAGACGAGGATTTATGATTGGACAGGCTCTGCCCCACAGACTGTGTGTGCTTGCTTACCTCCTTCCCTTTGCCTTGGCCATGACCTTGAGCTCCTGCAGTATCGTCAAGCTCCCCTATACTGTGAGTAAACACAGCCTGAAAACCGCATATACTGTGACCAAGGTAACCGGAAAGACCGTCTGGGGCACGGCAAAAGTTGTGACCACGGTCGGAGGCTATACCTTTAAAATTGCCACCGCTCCACTAAGCTGGCCGCTGACCCGCGAGGAGATTGATTCCATTTCCGGAATGCCGCCCAAAGAGGCCATTGCCAAGGGCAAGGTCAAAAACGCTCCCTATGTGGTGGCCGGGCGCCGCTATGTGCCCATGTCTGTGGCCAAGTCGGCTTCCTATAGGGAACAGGGGATAGCCTCCTGGTATGGAAATGAGACCCTGAACCAGGCCGGTGGACACATGACCGCCAATGGTGAGGCCTTTGATCCCGGCCAGCTCACCGCGGCCCACAAGCACCTCCCCCTGCCCACGTATGTGCGGGTCACCAACCTGGGAAACAAGCGGAGCATAATTGTCCGGGTCAATGACCGCGGACCATTTGTCTCCGGGCGGATCATCGACTTAAGCGCAGGCGCGGCCAGGCGCCTGGGCTTTTACAACCAGGGCACGACCGAAGTCCTGGTAGAAACTGTGGCCACTGCCGAAGGATAATTCAGGCCAGGCACTCATCTTCAACCAGGATACGAAAAGTTACATCGATGCTCGACCAGAACACAGCCCAGTCAACACCTCAGCCTTTGGTTTATCTGCATAAAGCCCAGGTCAGACGAAACAGGCGCATCGCCCTGAGAGATATTACCTTCACCTTGCATAAAGGGGAAAACGTGATGCTGACCGGGGCCAACGGAGCGGGCAAGAGCACGTTTTTGTCTTTGCTCCGCGGAGATATCTGGCCAGTATCCACCAACCATCGTGAACCCCGGCTGTTTCTGGTCAACGGAAAATGGCAGGTCAGCCCTCTGGGGTGGCGCGAAAACACCGCCTGCGTTTCACCGGAGCTGGAGCAGAAGTACAGGGGCCTAAGCAGAACGATCACCTGTGCCCAGGTGATTGCCAGCGGAGGTGAAAACTCGCTCAGCCCGACCAGGTTTTTGAGTCCTGAGCAGGACGAGCAAGTCAAAAGTCTGTCCGCTGCTTTGGATCTCACCCACCTCCTGCCCCGCCCCTTTGCCACCCTGTCTCAGGGAGAAGCTCAAAAAGCTCTTATAGCCCGGGCCTTGATGACCAAAGCCCAAACCCTCTTCCTTGATGAACCGGGTACCGGCCTGGACCAGTCCGCGCGACAGAGCATTTTGGATCTGCTGCACAGCTTGAAAGACAAGGGGGTTCAAATCATAGCCTCCACCCACAGGCCACAGGATCTGGCCGGATACATGCATCAGGCCATAGTCTTGGAACATGGGCGAATGGCCTGGAGGGGAAAGGCCTTTGATCTGCCTTCACAAGCTCCAAAGCCTCCCCGGGTCATGACCTCAGCCATAAATCAGGATTTCATCCAGACAAATAAGAGTCCCCGCATTTGCCTGGATCAGGTGGAAGTGTCCATTGACGGCCGTTCTGTCCTCGGTCCTGTGAGCTGGACCATTCATGCCGGAGAGCATTGGCTTATCCACGGCCCCAACGGATGCGGAAAAACCACCCTGCTCAAGTTGATGGCTGGTGAAATCCACCCCAGTCTGGGCGGTCGAATCACCCGCTTCCCCCCTGTCCACAGCTCTACCTTGAATGGTTTGCGGCAAAAAATCGGATGGTTCAGCCCTGAACTCCTCACTGCTCACCGCCGCTCCCAA
>JBKHIL010000197.1:0-4242 GCA_046538645.1 Desulfovermiculus sp. | reverse complement strand
TCCGGGTACCTGGACAAGGAAGCATTGCAGGATATGCAGGATGAAACCTCGGGAAAGTTTACCGGGGTGGGTATTGAGATAACCATGCAAAATGGCAGATTGACTGTGGTTTCTCCTGTTGAGGACACTCCCGCCTTTGAGGCTGGACTGGAGTCCGGGGACATGATTCTGGAAATTGATGGGGAATCAACACAGGATATCAGCATCATGGATGCAGTGCACAAGATCCGGGGCCCCAAAGGGTCGAAAGTGGAGTTGACCATCCTGCAACAAGGTGCCTCCAAGCCGGAGCGCATCACATTGACCCGGGATGTCATTCCCATGCAAAGTGTGAAAACCGAAGTTTTGGAACCTGGATATCTCTATGTACGGATCACCAACTTCAATGAAAAAACCACCAGAGATGTACGCCAGGGACTTGAAGGAAAAAATGAGGACCTCAAAGGTCTGGTTTTGGACTTGCGCAACAACCCCGGGGGGCTTCTGGATCAGGCAGTGTCGATTGCCGATCTTTTTCTCAGTCAGGGAAAGCTTGTGTACACAAAAGGAAAAGTCAAGCAGGCCAAGATGGACTTTAATGCCAAGGATGAGAAATCAGATATAAAGGTCCCTTTGGTTGTGCTCATCAATGCGGGAACCGCTTCGGCCTCGGAAATTGTGGCTGGTGCCATTCAAGATCACCAGCGTGGTCTTGTCGTCGGAGAGCCCAGTTTTGGAAAGGGGTCAGTGCAGACCGTGATCCCTCTGCCCGATGGAGCAGGGATCAAGCTGACCACAGCCAAATACTACACCCCCAATGGGCGCTCTATCCAGGCTGAAGGGATCGAACCGGACATCAATCTGCCTTTTAATCCTGTTGAGGAGGAAGAAGAGGAGGACATATTCCGGACCCTTCGGGAGCGAGACCTGTCCAGACACCTCGAAAGCAGACAGGAAAATGCGACTGAACAGGATAAAAAAGAGGAAGACCTGACTCAGATTGAACAGAGATTGAGGAAGGACAATCAGCTGCAGCTGGCCCTGCAACTGGTCAAGAGCCTGCCCTCGATCAAGGCCCTGCAGTGAACAGGATCGGCTGATCCATGGCCGCTGCCAAGAAAAAAAGGCCCAGCCGAAAAAAGAAGAAGACCACCGCTTCTTCTCCCAAGCGCTCCTGGAAGCGGCTGGGCCTTGTCTTTTCTCTGTGGGGCATGGCCCTGGGGCTTACGTCCCTGGGGCTGATCGGGGCCCTTTTGATGCCCCAAAACGGGGAGCAAAAGGTCTCTTCCTCAGGGCAAATATCCACCCAACCATCCGAGCCTGCCGCCAAAACCCGGGCTGCTCCGGAACAGGCAGTCGCAGCCAGGGAAAAGAGGAGGGCCTATGAACATTTTCCCCGTGAAGCTCCCGAGCCGCCTTTTAAGACTGAACCATCCAGACCAGCCCCAGATACATCCCAGGCCGGAGCGGAAGAACCGCCAGAAGGACCATGTCTGGCGGTGGTCATTGACGATATGGGCCAATCCCTGCGCAAGGCCCGGAAGCTGCTGCAGATCCTGGGCTCTGATCTGACCTGGGCCATACTGCCCTTCAGCCTCAACACGTCTGAAGTCGTCCAGTTGGCTGCAGACAACGACCTCGAATATCTGGTCCATGTCCCAATGGAACCCAAGAACTATCCACGGGTTGATCCCGGACCGGGCAGTATCTTTGTAGATATGAGCCCGGAACAGATCCGGGCCGTTCTGGCCAATAATATGGAGCAGGTCCCTGGTGCCGTGGGGGCAAACAATCATATGGGTTCCAGGTTCACCGAAGATAAACAGGCCATGCAGACTGTTCTTGAGGAGATACAATCCCGCAGTCTCTTTTTCATTGACAGCCTGACCAGTCCGAGGAGCAAGGTCAAAGATATCTGCCGGGAACTCAAACTTCCGGTCATGGGTCGAGATGTTTTTCTGGATAATGTGCAGGATGTCGAGGCCATCATTGAACAGCTGAACAAATCAGAGCGCCTGGCCAGACACAGGGGAAGTGCAGTGGCTATTGGACATCCTTATCCTGAGACCTTGACAGCTCTGGCCAAGTGGTCCAAAGAGAGAGATTCCGGCGTGAAACTGGTCAAGCTGAGCCAGCTCATTGCAGCCCGAAAGGCTTTACAGGAGTAAAACGCCTGAGAGTCATGTGCCCTCACTAAAGATCTCCAGAAAAGAGTGCCAAGCTAAAGATAAGGAGTATTGCATGGCCGAAAAAACCTTGTCCATAATTAAGCCTGATGCAGTAGAGCGGAATCTGATTGGAGAAATCCTGGCTCAAATTGAAGCCGGGGGGTTGCAGATTAAGGCCTTGAAGATGCTGCATATGACCAAATCCCAGGCCCAGGGGTTCTATGCTGTGCACAAAGAAAGACCATTTTTTGACAGCCTGACCGAGTACATGAGCTCCGGTCCGGTGGTTGTTGCTGTACTGGAAGGGGCAAATGCCATTACCCGATACAGGGAAATCATGGGGGCCACAAATCCCTCTGAAGCAGCTCAAGGAACCATCCGCAATCGGCTGGGTCAGGATATTGAGAAAAACTCGGTTCATGGGTCGGATGGTCCTGATACAGCAGTCCAAGAGATATCTTATTTTTTCAATCAATTGGAGGTGATGGCTTCATGACCCGGGTGGGTATGATCGGCATTGGAAATATGGGCAGCGCCTTGCTTAAGGGTTGGGGTCAGGATAAGAGCCTGAGTTTGTGCGGCTATGACATCAATGTCCAGCAATTGCAAAAAATCTCCCGGGACAGCGGCATGGAGGCCAAAGAATCGGCCCTGCAGGTGGTCGTGGAGAGCGATTATGTAGTTTTGGGAGTCAAGCCACAGCAGATGCAGAACCTGCTGACCTCCATTGCTCCGGAACTGCAAAAAAACCAATGTCTGATCTCTATCGCCGCCGGCATAAGGCGGGAGACCCTGGCCGGATGGAGCGGGCATACATGCCCGGTGGTCCGGGTCATGCCCAATACTCCAGCTATGGTTGGAGCAGGAGTTTTTGCATTGTGTTATGACGACAAAAAGCTCTCTGCAGATCAAAAAGACTTTGTTCAGAGCCTTTTTTGGAATCTTGGCCAGGTGCATGTCATGGCTGAGGAGTACTTTGATGCCTTCACCGCTCTGGTGGCCACCGGACCGGCCTATGTATATTACTTTATGGACAGCCTGATTGAGGCGGGTGTGGCTTTAGGCTTTCCCAGGCATCAGAGTAAGGAGATGGTCCAGGCCCTGCTGGATGGGTCGACCAAGATGTCCCGGGAAAGCGGCTTGTCGGCGACGGAATTACGCGAAATGGTTACTTCACCGGCCGGAACAGCCAGTGCCGGCATGCGGGCACTGGACCGCCAGGCTGTGCGCAGTGCAGTGGTGGAAGCTGCTGTGGCCGCATGTAAACGAAGTCAGGAGCTGGGCTGAACTGCTCAGGACTCCCTGCATTCGAGACTTCCGCCTTGCCTATACCCTTCGTACAGGCAAATGGCCGCTGCATTGGCCAGGTTCAGGCTACGGACCCGGCCCCAAATAGGAATACGCACATGGGTAGGGTAGCGGTTCCACAGCCAATCAGGCAGCCCAGTGGTTTCAGGACCCAGGACAACGATCTCGTTTCCGGACAAGGAGAGAGAGAAAAGTGAGGTTCCTTGCCGGGCACTGGTTAAGAGAAGGCGGCTGGAGGAGGACAAAGATCGGGCCAGAGCGTCCCAGTGCGGCCAGACGTGAATCTCTACATGGGGCCAGTAATCAAGTCCAGCCCGCTTTACATATTTGTCTTCCAGGCTAAAACCCAAGGGTTTGACCAGGTGCAGAGGGGTTTGAGTGGCAGCGCACAGGCGGGCGATATTTCCAGTGTTAGGGGGAATTTCTGGCTGAAAAAGAACAAGTTGCATGGTATCTGTTCAGCTTTGCCTCTGGCAAATCTGAAATATCTTTTGCCCCAAAGCGGGTAAAAAAGAAATTTGCCGGATTGATCAAGGATGAAACGTGAGCTTTGACATGTAGGGCCGAAGTTTGTCTTGGTCCACAAGACAGCGCAGATCGAGGCATTCATATTCTTTGTGGATTCTTGTTTCTTACCAGGCAGCCTCTGACGACGTTTTTTTTGGATAAAAAATCCCTGTTCCATGAACAGGGATTCATTTTCGGAGTGGGCGGTCAGGGATTTGAACCCCGGACTTCCACCGTGTGAAGATGGCACTCTCACCACTGAGTTAACCGCCCAATGAAA
>JBKHIL010000196.1:0-4252 GCA_046538645.1 Desulfovermiculus sp. | reverse complement strand
CTGCAAGTGAGTGCCGGACAGGCCATCTGGGGTGTAAAATCTTGTTTCATACGAGGTGATACCTCTTGACCATCAACACGTTTTTGGTGCACTTGCGGACCACTTTTTCGGCAACAGATCCGAGAAAGATCTCCTCCAAGTTGCTCCGCCCGTGGGACCCAAGGACAATCATGGAAATATCTTCTTCTTTCTCAGCACTGAGAATTTCCTGAACAGGAATTCCAACCACAATCCTAGTTTGGGTAGAAAAACCAAGGCCTTGGAGCTTTTGAGCCATTTTTTCCAATTCATTCTGAGCACTGTCCAGAATCTTTTTTTCCATCTCCTCGGCCTGACCGTACGCATAGTGCTCCATGGCCAAAAGACTTCTCTGATCCACTACATGCAGTAAAACGACTTTCTCAGCGCCCATTGCCTGCAAATCTTTAAAAACATTTTGAGCCTGTTGCGAAAATTCTGAAAAATCGGTGGGAAAAAGAATAGTCTGGAGCATGCAAGCATTTTCCTTTGGTTGAGTTATAAGCTTCTGTTTTTACTGACTTCTGATCTCTGACCTCTGGCGAGTGCAAAATCAGTTTTTGCACTCACCTCCAGTTACCGCTTGACCACCAGAACTGACTTGGTACATTTACGGACAACCTTCTCGGCCACAGATCCGAGAAACATCTCGGCCAGGTTGCTCCTGCCATGCGAGCCAAGAACAATGAGTGAAACTTCATCCTCCTTTTGCTCTTTCAAAATTTCCTGGACCGGAACGCCCATGACAACCTTGGGAACGACAGTAAATCCTTGCTCTTTTATCTTTTGGGCCATTTTTTCCAATTCACTTTTGGCATAGTCCATGCTTTGTTTTTCTAATTCCTTGGAATTGGCATAGGCGTAATCTTCCATGATATGAAAGTTTCTTTGGTCCACCACATGGAGGAGAATCACTTTTTCCGCCCCGGCAAGTCGCAGTTTTTCAAAAACATCCAAGGCCTTGAACGAAACCTCTGAGAAATCTGTGGGGAAAAGGATTGTCTTCAACATACGGCCATTCTCCTTTATATTAAAGTCAGGAAACAAACAGACCACAAGCTTTTACCAGTATCCACAAAAAGAAGAACTTTTCATATTATGTGCGGAATATATTCGCATTTCTAACAAAAGGCAACCCACTGCACGATAATCGTCGCTCACTTTTTGCATCTGGAGATATTCATGAGTATGGATATACGCCAAAGCGGCATTCTTCTCCATCCCGTCTCACTGCCCGGCCCCCATGGAATCGGAGACCTGGGACCGGCCGCCTATACCTTTATAGACACCCTGGCCCAAAGCGGGCAAAGTCTTTGGCAGGTCTTGCCGCTGGGCCCCACTGGATTCGGCAATTCCCCGTATATGTGCCTGTCTGCATTTGCCGGGAATCCATTCCTTATCAGCTTGCAATTACTGTGCGAAGAAGGCCTCTTGAACCAGGATGAGATGAATGATCATCCTGAACTTCCCGCATGCCGTGTGGATTACCCTTTGGTGCAGAACGTAAAACGCTCCCTGCTGGCCAAGGCGTTCTCCCGTTTTATGACCACCCCCGGTCATGCCCAGCACGAACGCTACACAGCCTTTTGTCATCTGCACAGTGCCTGGCTGGACACCTTCGCCCTGTTCATGGCCCTCAAAGAGGCCCATAACCAGGCGGTCTGGACCGAGTGGGAACCGGGGGCGGCTCAAAGGGACCCTGAGGCCATAAAGACCTGGCAGGCAGACCTGGAGCGCGAAATCCAGTTTCACAAGTACTTGCAGTTTTTGTTTTTTGAACAATGGGCCAACCTGAAGGCCTATGCCCATGTTAAAGGGATATCCATTGTCGGTGATCTGCCCCTGTATGTGGCCCATGACAGCGCAGAGGTCTGGAGCCGACCATCCCTGTTTCACTTAGATGACAAAGGCCGTCCCGAAGTCATCGCTGGCGTGCCCCCGGATTATTTCAGTTCCACCGGCCAGCGCTGGGGCAACCCCATCTACCGCTGGAGGCACATGGCTGAGAACAGATATGCCTGGTGGATCGAACGCTTCCGGCTCAACCTCACCCTGTTCGACATTGTGCGCATCGATCACTTCCGGGGATTTGAGGCCTACTGGGAGGTACCGGCCCATGAACAGACCGCGGTTAACGGGCACTGGGTCAAAGGGCCTGGACAGGATCTGTTCAAAGCTGTTCAGGCCGCCCTTGGTCCCATCCAGGTCATCGCCGAAGACCTGGGAGTCATCACCCCGGAGGTCGACGCCCTGCGGGACAACCTGGGATTCCCGGGCATGCGCATTCTGCAGATGGCCTTTGGAAACGACCCCAAGGCTTCGGAATACAGACCGCACAACCATATCCACCGCAGCGTTGTGTATACGGCTACGCACGACCATAACACCACTGTAGGCTGGTTCCAAGCCGACCCGGGCACCCAAAGCACCCAAAGCCGTGAGGAAATTGAACAGGAACGCAGCTACCTTCTGGATTATCTTGGTTCAAACGGAGAGGAGATACACTGGGACCTCATCCGGCTGGCTCTGGGCTCTGTAGCCCGCACAGCGATAATTCCCCTGCAGGATGTCCTGGGGCTGGGCACTGAGGCCAGAATGAACCGGCCCGGCTCATTTGAAGGCAACTGGGAATGGAGATTTACTTTCGAGCAGCTTGCCTCAGACACACTGGCCCGGCTCAGGCGGGAAACCGTGATTTTTGAACGAGTCTGAAAGGTACTTTTCATAATCAGTCAACCCGGCAAATCTAAAACCTGAAATATGAAACCGGTACATATGAAAAATTCATCTTTCGTCCTGACCCATGACCCCTTGTGGTACAAAGACGCCATTATCTATCAGCTGCACGTCAAAACCTTTTTTGATGCTGACAATAATGGCATTGGCGATCTGCGGGGCCTGCTCTCCAAGCTGAACTACCTGCAGGAGCTTGGCTGCACCGCCATCTGGCTTCTTCCCTTCTATCCTTCACCATTAAGGGACGATGGATACGATATCGCTGACTACGAGAATATCCATCCGCACTACGGGACTATCCAGGACTTCCGCAATCTGCTCCAGGCGGCCCACGCCCGTGGCCTTCGCGTCATCACCGAACTGGTCCTGAACCACACCTCGGATCAGCACGAATGGTTCCAGAAAGCGCGTAAGGCCGAACCCGGAACCCCGGAGCGCAACTTCTACGTCTGGAACGAGACTCCGGACAAGTATCAGGAAGCCAGGATCATCTTCAAGGACTTTGAGAGCTCCAACTGGACCTGGGACCCGGTGGCCAAGTCCTATTTCTGGCACCGCTTTTACTCCCATCAGCCTGATCTCAATTTCGATAATCACGCAGTGCACGAGGCCCTTTTCCGGGTCATCGACTTCTGGTTCGGCATGGGAGTGGACGGCATGCGCCTGGATGCAGTGCCTTATCTCTATGAACGGGAAGGAACCAATTGTGAAAACCTGCCCGAGACACATCAGTTTTTAAAAGACCTGCGCCAATATGTAGACCAGCATTACCCCCACCGCATGCTTTTGGCTGAGGCCAACCAGTGGCCGGAAGAAGCAGCAGCCTATTTCGGGGGCGGAAAAGAATGCCACATGGCTTTTCATTTTCCCATTATGCCCCGCTTGTTTATGGCCCTGTGGATGGAAGATCGCTTTCCGATCATAGATATCCTGGAACAAACCCCGGATATCCCTTCTTCCAGTCAATGGGCCATCTTTTTGCGCAATCACGACGAACTCACCCTGGAGATGGTCACTGATGAAGAGCGGGATTATATGTACCGCATGTATGCCAAGGACCCCCGGGCCAGAATCAATCTGGGAATCCGTCGCCGCCTCGCTCCGCTGTTAAACAACAACCGGCGCAAGCTGGAGCTCATGAATTTCCTGCTTTTCTCTTTGCCTGGCACCCCGATCATCTACTACGGTGACGAGATCGGAATGGGAGACAACTACTATCTGGGCGATCGCAACGGAGTACGTACTCCAATGCAGTGGAGCCCGGACCGCAATGCCGGGTTCTCCAAAACCAATCCGCAGCAGCTCTATCTGCCGGTGATAATGGATCCGGAATACCATTATGAAGTGGTCAATGTAGAAAACCAGGACAAAAATCCTTCATCACTTTTGTGGTGGATGCGCCGGGTCATTGCCATGCGCAAGCGATTCAAGGCCTTTGGTCAGGGAAACATCCAGTTCCTGTTCCCGGAAAATCCCAAGGTTTTGGCTTTTACCCGCA
>JBKHIL010000195.1:0-4254 GCA_046538645.1 Desulfovermiculus sp. | reverse complement strand
AAAAAATACGCATACTCCTTCAAGCACATGACCACAGTAGGCGAGCCCATAGAACCTGATATCTGGCGCTGGTATTATCATACCGTGGGCAAGAGCAGGGCGGTTATTGTTGATACCTGGTGGCAGACTGAAACCGGGGGTTTTTTGTGTTGTACCATGCCCGGATTTGCGCCCATGAAACCCGGCAGTGCCGGCCCGGGAGTGCCGGGGGTCCATCCGGTGATCCTGGACGATGAAGGAAATGAGATCGGGCCTGGAGAAGGCAAGGCCGGCAATATCTGCATCAAGAACCCCTGGCCGGGTGCTTTTCAGACCATCTGGAAGAACCGGGAACGCTATGTCAAGACCTATTATGAACGGTATTGCAGAGATTTTCAAAGCACAGACTGGAGGGACTGGCCGTATATGGCCGGGGATGCGGCTGTCATGTCCTCTGATGGCTATGTGCGCATCCTGGGCCGGATTGACGATGTGATCAACGTAGCCGGCCACCGTTTGGGGACCAAGGAGATCGAGTCCGGGGCCCTGACCGTGGATGAGGTGGCTGAGGCGGCGGTAGTGGCTGTGGCTGATGAGCTCAAAGGGACCGTCCCCCACCTGTATGTGTCCTTACGGCCGGGGATAGAGCCCACAGAGGCCTTAAGCAAAAAAATCTCAGAAGCTGTGGCCGATGTGGTCGGCAAGATCGCCAGGCCGGCCAAGGTCTTTTTGGTCCCGGACATGCCCAAGACCAGATCCGGAAAGATCATGCGCCGGGTTTTGGCCTCGATATCCAATTACAGGGATGTCGGTGATGTGACCACCCTGGCCAATCCAAGTATTGTGGAAGAAATCAGAATACAGGTCCAGGACTCCTAAGGGGAGCGAAATGCAAAGAACATTTTGCCCTGAATTGTAAGTTTTGCGGTTCTCGCAGCCCCGGAAACCCGTCCGGCAACGGGTGGATGTTCCGGGATGCGTCAGGATATAGGTGTTGGGGAACTCTGTTAGGAAAGTCTCACTAAACACAAAGGGGGGAGACATGGCAGATGTATCAACGACCTGGGTCTGGGTTTTTTTGGGTTTGTACATCATTTACTGTTTCTATTGGGGGTTACGAGGATATTTCACAGAAAAAACCTCATCCGGCTATACCATCGGCGGCAGACAGATCCCCATGATCGCCTTTATGATGGCCGCCACCGCAGCCTCGTTCAGCGGATGGACCACAGTCGGTCACCCGGGACTGATCTGGAAGGCGGGTTTGGCTTATGCCTTTGCTTCTTTCTATGTGCTGACCATTCCCATCACCGGAACCTTTTTTGCCAAAAGGGTCTGGCTGGCGGGCAAGAGGTACGGTTTTGTCACCCCGGGGGATATGTTTTCCTACTATTACAATCATGAAGGTGTGCGCTACCTGGTGGTGCTCACCGCAGTGCTCTACGGCATGTTTTATTCCGCAGTGCAGCTCATGGCCGCAGCCGCCCTTTTCCACTGGGTGACGGGCATGCCCGTGGCCTGGGGGGCGATCATCATGGCTGCTATCGTGTGGTTCTACGTGGTCACCGGCGGCCTGCGGGCCAGCACCTGGGTGGGTGTGATTCAGTTCGTGCTCCTGGTGGCGGCCATCATCCTGGTTGGGGCCTACACCCTGGCCCAGTTCGGGGGCTGGAGCAGCCTGAGCCAGGAAGTGGCCAACCTGCCGGATAAATACCTGCAGGTCCCCTCAGTGATTAACTTCACTGTAGGCGAAAGCACCTGGACTACGGCCATGATTCTCACCTATATGTTCGCCCTGATGGGCATCCAGTCTTCGCCGGCCTTTATCATGTGGCAGTTTGCCAACAAGAACCCCCGGCCTTTTGCCTGGCAGCAGGTGTTCATGTCCACCTTTATCGTCGGCTTCGCCCTGTTCTTTTTCACCGCCTTCCAGGGTATGGGGGCGATTATTCTGGATCGGGCCGGAGAGTTGAATTTGGCCTCAGATTCCGATGTGGTGCCCCAGTTGATGGCCAGCTACATCCCGTCATTTCTGTTGGGCATCACCTTTATCGGGCTCATCGCGGCCATGCACTCCACAGCCGCCCCGTACATCGGTACAGCCGGATCCATGCTTCTGCGGGACATCTGGTGGCTGAAGGTCCGGAAGAAAAAAGGCGGCCATGCCGAGCAGATCTGGGTCAACCGGATCTTTGTAACCATTGTCACCATTCTGGCCCTTATTGTTGGTCTAAACTCTAAAGCAGCGCTGGTCATCCTGGGGGCTCTGGCCACGGCCCTGGGCTTTGTCATGTACGTGCCCCTGCTGGGCACCCTGTGGGGCTTCCGCTGGCCGTCCATAGGTACGGTTCTGGGCATTCTGGTCGGCCTGATCATGGTTATTTTGACCTATCAGGTCTGGCCCAATCCCTTGACCATCCACTGTGCGGCCTGGGGAACCGGCAGCGGCCTGCTCGTGGCCTACCTCTGCCGGGGCCTGGGAGTCAAGGACAAGCCGGAAACCGTGGAACGGCAAAAAGAATTCCGGACCTGGATGGACGATATCGCCAAGGCCAGCCCGCAGGGCCAGAAATGGCGAAATGCCATGAAGATCGTGGTTCCTTTGTGGTACATCTTTGCCATCGGGCCCCTGTGTATCCTGGGCAACTGGGCTTTCTCCTTTGCCGGGTTCACCCCGCTGTGGTCCTGGCAGATCGCCTGGTGGATAATCGGCATTGTCATGATGTGGGCCCTGTGCTTTAAGGCTGAGATGTCCACCATGACCGACGACATTATTCAACGCGCTGAGGTGGAGCAAAATATCGTGGTCGAAGAGGTGACTTAACGCTTTCCTGGCATTGAATCAAATAAAAACGGTTGAGAGATCTTTGTGAATGCAAATGAAGCAGGAGGAAAAGAGCAATGAAACATGAAGATATTTGGCTGATAGTGGTAGTCGGGTTTTCCATCTTGTGGGTCATCCTCATGGGAGCAGGAATGCTTGGATAGGAGAGAGTGCCCTGGGGGCTGAAATACAGTTCAGCCTCCAGGCAAGAGAGATATGTAACAAGACAATCCCGCTTTGGCGGGATTGTCTTGTCCTGGAGCAGGGATGAATCTCAAACACAAGTTCTGGCTGGCTGCTCTTGGCTTACCGGGATTGGCCTTATTGATTTTGGCCATTTCCGCTGCCTTCCTGTTCATCTCCTTGCCTCCTGAGGCTCAAGTCGCATGCCAGGAGACCCTGCAGCCTTACCTGGGCTGGATTCTTTTTGGGCTCTTTTTTGCTCTGATGGCTTATCTGTTGCTCATCAACGACGTATTTCACGCCTATATCCTTCCCCTGGACCGGATCAGCGAAGAGACCACCCTGATCGCTACTGTCAATCCAGGCCACCGCATTGCACCGGCTGGGTGTTCCGAGTTTAAGCGCCTGGCCAAAAGCATCAATGAGGCCGCCGAGCACCTGCAGGGTCTGCAGCAGACCGTGGGAGATCATTTACAGAGGGTGACCGCAGAATTGGAGCGCGAAAGGAGCATCCTGGCCGCGGTTATTGCCCATTTGCCGCAAGCGGTGATCGCGGCCAATGCAGTTGGCAGCATCCTCTTATATAATGAACAGGCCAGAAGAATGTTTCCACGTTCGGAACAGGAATGTCAGGAAGGATTCGTGTGCGGTTTTTTGGGTTTGGGCCGTTCGGTCTACAGTCTGGTCGAACCCGGTATGCTGGAGTACGCTTGGCAAGCCGGGATATCCAGGTTTGACCTGGGCAAGGGGGGTACTGGTGTGCCTTTCATGCTCCGCGGTCCAAATGATCGTCTGCTCAAGGGGGTCATGGTTCCAATTGCCGGTCATCAGGACAGGCCGATCGGCTTTATTCTCCTTTTAGAGGATGTCTCGGTCCGGATTTATCAGGAACGAAACGCCATGGATATCCTGGACTGGTTTGTGGAGGAGACGCAAGCCCAGACCGCTGGGGTTTGTGCCAGCATTGATGAGCTTCTAAACAGAGACAGGCCTCAGAGCGAGGATTCCCTGCGGACTTACAGGTCCATGATTTGCGATACGGTGTTTGGCCTGCGCCAGGACTTGCAGCAGGGCATGGGGGAGTTGTCTCAAATCTTAGGGGCAGATTGGCCCATACACCGCATACGTCTTTACGATCTGCTCCACCTCATTCACAGTGAGGCTCAGATAGCAGTTTCTTTGCAGGTCCATTTATCCATGGCCGGAGGGGACCTTGTTCTCAAAGGAGAGATATTTTCCCTGGTCCAGACCGTGCTGACCGTGCTGGG